>SCVT01000611.1 GCA_004296815.1 Reyranella sp.
GGATGCGGCCGCAGGGACCGGGATCGCCGATACCGGCGCCGATCTGCTGCGAACGCCAGCGCTTGTTGGGCGGCAGGTCGGAGAGATCGGGCCGATGGCCCTCGCGTGTGTGGATCACGTGCCAGCCCGCCTTGCGTACGCCCGCAAGCAGCTTCTTCAGCGGCTCGATCGGCGCGCGCGTCAGCGACAGGTCGTAGCCCATCTTGTCGACATAGCCGCCGGCGCCGCAGAAATCGGTCTGCATGTCGATGATCACCAGCGCGGTGTTGTCGGCGCGCAGCTCGCCGTTCCACGGCCAGGCGTAGGGGCGGGAATTGATGTGGGTCTTGGCCATGGCGACTCCTATCGGACGGCGCCCAGCTCGCCCGGCGCGCCGCGCAGGCTGCGTGCGGGCGAGCAGGTGGCGATCATGAGGGCGAGGGTGAGGACGTAGGGCGCGGCGCTGAACAGGTAGTAGCCCTGCGTCACGCCGATCGACTGCAGTGCCGGGCTGATCGCGCCGGCGGCGCCGAACAGCAGCGAGGCCCACAGACAACGGATCGGGTCCCAGCGCGCGAAGATCACCAGCGCGACGGCCATCAGGCCCTGGCCGCTCGACAGCCCCTCGTTCCAGCTTCCGGGGTAGTAGAGGGACAGGAAGGCGCCGCCGATGCCCGCGAAGGCGCCACCGACCGCCGTCGCGATCAGGCGTACACGCCCCACCGACGCGCCGATGGCGAGGGCGGCATCGACGCTCTCTCCCGCCAGCCGCACGATCAGGCCCCAGCGCGTGTTGCGCAGCGCCCAGGCGAGCGCAAAGGCGAGGATGATGCCGACGATGAACAGCGGATTGACCTGCAACGCCTGCCGCACCTGCGGAACGCTGCTCCACCAGCCGAGGTCGATGGCGCCGAGGTTGGCCGCCTTGGGCTGGATGTAGGGCTTGCCCAGGAAGAAGGCGAGGCCGGTGCCGAACAGCATCAGGCCGATGCCGGTGGCGATGTCGTTGACCCTCGGGAGCTGGCAGAGGCCGGCGTGCAGGGCGCCGAACATGAGACCGACCAGGGCGGCGACCGCCACGCCGAGCCACGGCGAACCGCTCAGCAGGGACGTGCCGTAGGCGCTCATCGCGCCCATCATCAGCGTGCCTTCGAGGCCGAGATTGATGCGGCCGCTGCGCTCGGTCAGGCATTCGCCGAGGCTCACGAAGATGAATGGTGTGCTGACACGGATGGCACCCGCCAGCATGGCGAGAGGCACGCTCCAGAGGCCGATATCGCTGTCCATCGCTTAGCGGGCCTCCACCGGTCCGAGCCGCAGGAGCCCCCGCCATGAGCGGCCGTAGAGCGTCTCGCTGGCCAGGATCGATACGAAGATGATGCCCTGCAGGACGACGACGGCGGCATCCGGCAGGTCGAGCCGCCGCTGCAGCAGGCCGCCCGAGGCGCCGATGCCGCCCAGCAGGATCGCGACCGGGATGATCGCCAGCGGATGATGGCGTGCGAGGAAGGAGACGAGGATGCCGGTAAAACCGTAGCCGACGGCCAGCGAGGCGTTGGCTTTGCCGTGCACCGCCGCGACCTCGACCATGCCGGCGAGGCCCGCCGCCGCACCGCCGGCTGCACAGGCGACGAGCACGTAGAGCCCGACGTTGAGGCCCATCATTCGGGCGGTCTTGGGATTGCCGCCGATCACCTGCATGGCGAAGCCCCAGGTCGTGAAGCGCAGCACGACCCAGCAGACGAGACAGGCCACGATGCCGAAGGCCAGGCCCCAATGGACATCGGCGCCGCCGATCGTGCCGATCATGTTCGCGTCACCGATCGAATGGGTCGACGGCTTGTTGAGGCTCGCGGGATCGCGCAGCGGCCCCTCGACGAAATGGTTCATCAGGGCGATGGCGATGTAGGTGAGCAACAGGCTCGAGATCGTCTCGTTGACGCCGCGGTACTGACGCAGCCCACCGGCCAGCGCGATCCAGGCGCCACCAATCACCATCGCGGCAGCGGCCATGGCAAGCTGCACGATCAGCGACGGCGCGCCCGACACCGCGACGCCCATTGCGGCCGCGGCGAGACCGCCCAGCACGAGGGCGCCCTCGTTGCCGATGATCATCAGGCCGAGCCGTGCCGGCAGCGCCGTGCACAACGCCACCAGGATCAGCGGCGCCGCGCGCGTCAGCGTGTTCTGGAAGGAGAACCAGCTCCCGAACGCGCCCTGGTACATGAGCGCGTAGGCTTCGAGCGGATCGACGCCCGCATAGAAGATCAGCAGCAGGCCGAACAGCACCGCCGACGCCAGCAGAGCCAGCGCCGACACAGCGATGCGTTCGAGGGCCGCGCCCATGACGGTCCCGCCCGGCCTGCGAGCGCTTTAGGACGTGGCGCCGACGACGCCCTCGACCAGGTAGTTCATGCCTTCGAGCACGGGCTCGGTCTGCGTGTAGGTCGTGCCGCCCGCGATGACGGTGTTGCCCTTGTTGTCCTTCAGCGGTCCCTTGAAGATCGAGAAGCTGCCGTTGAGGATCGCGGTCTTCACTTCGTCGGCCTTGGCCTTCGCCGCCGGCGAGACCGCCGGGCCGTAGGCCGAGGTGCGGACATAGCCTTCCTTGAGGCCGCCGCGCACGAAGTTGCCCGGCGTGCCGCCCTTCTTCATCGTCTCGACGAAGTCGACATAGACGCGCTCCCAGTTCCACTCGGCGCCGGTGAGGTAGCCCTTCGGCGCGAGCTTCGCCTGGTTGGTGTGATAGCCGCAGGTGTAGATGCCGGCGCGCTCGGCCGTCTCGATCACCACCTTCGGGCTGTCGACATGGCAGGTCACGACGTCGATGCCCTGGGCGATCATGCTGTTGGTTGCCTCGGCCTCCTTGACTGGCAGCGACCAGTCGCCGGTGAAGATCGCCTGGCAGGTGATCTTCGGGTTGACCGAGCGCGCGCCCAGCGTGAAGGCGTTGATGTTGCGGAGCACCTGCGGGATCGGCTTGGCGGCGACGAAGCCGATCTTGCCGCTCTTGCTGGTGTAGCCCGCGACGATGCCGCTGAGATACTGCGCCTCGTCGATGTAGCCGAAGTAGCTGCCGGTGTTCATCGGGTGCTTGCCCGAGGTCCACAGGCCGCCGCAGTGACGGAACTGGATCTTCGGGTACTTGGCCGCCATGCGCAGCATGTGCGGGTCGAAGTAGCCGAACGAAGTCGGGAAGACGAGCGTGGCGCCGTCGAGGTTGATCATGCTTTCCATCGACTTCTCGACGGCGACCGTCTCCGGAACCTTCTCTTCCTCGACGACCTTCACGCCGGCCATCTTCTTGAGGACGGCGGCGCCCTCGGCGTGGGCCTGGTTGTAGCCGTAGTCGTCGCGCGGACCGACATAGATGAAGCCGACGACCAGCGGCTTCTGCGCCTGCGCGGTGCTTGCGAGACCGAACGCGGCGGCAGCGCTCGCCGTGCTGCCCAGGAAAGCCCGTCGGCCGATGGTGAACTTGTCGATCATGATGTCCCCCTCGAAGGTTTCGTCGGCCTGTGCCGGCAGAAAGAGGACA
>SCVT01000612.1 GCA_004296815.1 Reyranella sp.
CTCTTCCGATCTCACCGTACGTGCCGCCTCGACGATTCTACCTGCGCAGCTCGGGCAGTCAGCGCGCCCCGGGTGTACTGTCCTTCGATCCTGGGACGGTCCAGCAACCTGACGGTGACATTCCCTACCCTGCCGATCTTTCGAATCCCTATCTGAAGAACGGGATGATCAAGCTGCAATACGGGCGGGACAATGCGACCGTTTTCAAGGGCCAGTTCAGCGGCACGCTGAGCGCGGCCTTTCCCTACACGCAGTTCTCGTTGTTCGTGAATCCGGCTTTGTGGCCTGGCTGGACGCGGGACGCCATTCATGCCGTCGGCGCCGGCGTCGAAGTGCTGATCGAATATTCCCTGGATGGGAGGACGCGCAGCGAGTTCTACGACCCGAACAGCAAGTTCAACCTGCAGCCCCAGAATACCTGGCTCAACAACAACAACAACCTGACCGAGTTCGCCACGACGACCGTCCCGCTCAGGCGAGGCGCGAAGCTCAATCCACTGAAGCCCAAGATCGACGGCGACGACTTCGAGAGATCTCCACGGGTGAGCAACGGCACCGTCACGGTATCGATCTGGGCCTCGGCGGCTTCTCCGAAAAGGTCCGACATCTACCTCGCCTGCGACTGCTCGCCGTCCTCCCAGCGCGCGTCGTGGATCAAGGTGCCCTACCAGTAAGGCCGCGTCAGGAGGCCTCGTCGAGGTACTGGCCGGCGTCGAACTTCACGTAGGCGCCGGCCTCGTCGAACGCCACACCCAGCGGATCGCCGCCCTTGGCCACGATGTCGATCTGCTTCTGCAGCAGAATGCGCAGCATCGAGACACCCTGGTCGGACGACATCAGGTGCTCTTCCGAATGGAAGGTGATCGGGCCCTGCCCGACCTGGGCCTCGACGTCGCCGGGAAACTTCTGGTGTTCCTCGGCCGTCAGCTCGGCCCACGTCTTGCCGTTGTAGCGCGACTTGAACTTGGCGAGCTCGCCCTTCTCCTTGACCCTTCCCGCGACGTAGATGCGGTAGTGCGTGTCGTCGATGGGAAGCGTCCAGCCGATCGACTCGACCATGCCGTATTGCGCGACGCGCGGATTGGGCACGACGCGCAAGGTCGGCACGACTGCCTCGGTCACGCGCCGGAACTGCTTGCCGTCGGGACCGGGCCGGATCGAGGTCGATTTCACGCCCTGCGTGCCGTACTCGAACCTCACCTTGGGGAAGGCCGCCATCTGCTCGACGAACTGCGGGCCGCTGAACGTGCCGTGCAGGATCGGCACATGGTACGGGTCGACGACGTTCTCGAAATGCTGCAGCCAGTTGCAGGGCGCGATCACGATGCCGCCGCTGCCGATGCTCGAATCGTCGGCCTCGACGAACTCGCCCGGCGCCATCACCTCGAGGCATTCGTAGCGCGGCAGCACCGGCTTCTTCTCCGGCGGCCCGAGATAGGCGAAGAGCAGCCCGTAGCGCTCCTCGACCGGATACCAGGGCTGGCGCACCCGGGCGCATTGCGCGCCCGTCGGGTTGGGCTCGCACGGCATCTCGAGGCAATGGCCTTCGACGTCGAACAGCCAGCCGTGATAGCAGCAGCGGATGCCGCGCTCCTCGACCTTGCCGTAGTAGAGCGTCGTGCCGCGATGGCAGCAGCGCGGATAGACGAGGCCGGGCCGGCCCTCACCGTCGCGGAACAGGATCAGCTCCTCGCCCAGCACCTTGACCGGCCGCGGCGTGCCGCCGGCGTCGGCGCTGATGCCGACGGGATGCCAGTAGCGACGCAGCAGCTCGCCCATCGGCGTGCCGCGCCCCACCTCGGTGAGCTTCGTGTTGTAGCTCGGCGCGGCGAGCGAGTAGGCCGAGCGCAGGTCGGTGGTCGTGCTCATCGCCTCACTCCACCTTGGCGCCGGATTGCTGGATCAGGTCGGCCCAGATCGGCGTCTCGCGACGCAGCACCGCCGTCAGCTCGGCAGGCGTCGAGCCGACCGGCGTCTGGCCCTGCTCGATCATCTTCTGCGCGACCGCCGGCTCGTCGATCACCGCCTTGATCGTCTGCTGCAGCCTGCCGACGATATCGGCCGGTGTTCCCGCCGGCGCATAGGCCGCCACGAACAGGCTGAGGTCGAAGCCCGCGACGAGCTGCTCGGCGAAGGTCGTGAGCTCCGGCACCGAGGCCGAGCGCTTGGCGCCTGCCACGGCCAGCGGCTTCACCCGACCCGCCGCGATCTGCGGCTTGGCGCTGGTCGGGCTCGCCCAGGTGATGTCGAGCGTGCCGTTGCCCACGTCCTGGATCGCCGGCACGTCCCCGCGATAGGGCACGTGGCTGTAGGTGCCGCCCAGCGCGCGCTCGAACATCAGCCCGTAGAGATGGCCGCTCGAGCCGATGCCCCAGCTTCCGTAGGTCGCCGGCCGGCCGAGCCCCTTCACCCACGCGCCCATGCCGCGCAGGTCGGAGAACGGCGCGTCGGCCTTCACCAGCACCAGGATCGTGCCGAGCGAGACGAGCGATACCGGCATCAGGTCCTTGGCCGGATCGAAGGGCAGCTTGGCGTAGAGCGAGGGGTTGTTGGTGTGGGTGGAGTTCGTCGTGATCAGGAAGGTATAGCCGTCGGGCGCCGCCTTCGCGACGATCTCGGAGCCCACGATCGTGTTGGCGCCCGGCTTGGGATCGACCAGCACCTGCTGGCCGAGCTTCGCCGTGAGACCCTCGGCGATCACGCGGACAAGTGCGTCGATCGCGCCGCCGGGATTGAACGGCACGACGATGCGGATGGGCTTGTTGGGCCACGGCGCCTGCGCCCTGGCGGCTGCGCCAAGGAAGGGAGCGGAAAGTGCCGCTCCGACGAGAGTCCGCCGACCGACCGTTGTCCGTCTCATCCTGCTTCCCCCTTTATTTCCACGAAGACTACTTGCTGACCGTCTGCGACTCCAGCCGCCCTCGCAGGGCGATATCTGCGCCCGGCCACTGGAGCGGCCCGCAGCGGGCTCCTACACTGCCTCGACAAGGGGGAAACGTGCCGCTCTGGATACCGATCACGATCGCTGCCGCGCTGTGCCAGAACATCCGCACCACGATGCAGCAGAAGATCCGCGGGATCCTGAGCGTCGATGGCGCGAACTTCGTGCGCTACCTCTACGGCGCACCGCTGGCGTTGGCCGCCCTCGCCTTCCTTGTCCTGGTCACGGGCCGCGTCGTCCCCTCGATCTCCTGGACCTTCCTGCTGCTGGTCACCATCGCGGGCGTGGCCCAGATCGTGGCGACGTCGCTGATGATCCACGCCTTCTCGCTGCGCAACTTCGCCGTCGGCACGGTCTATTCCAAGACCGAGACGGTTTTCGTCGCGCTGTTCGCCACCTTCATCGCCGGTGAGCCGCTGGCCTTCGGCTCGTGGATGGGCATCCTGGTCTGCCTGGGCGGCGTCGCCATCCTGAGCGTCCGCGGCAAGCTCTCCGACATACGCGCCGTGCTCGCCGACCTCACGCACAAGGGCGCGGTCTACGGCATCCTCTCCGGGGCGGTCTTCGCCATCGCCGCCGGCACGATCCGCGAGGCCACGAAGCTGCTGCCCGACGGCGACTTCATGATCAAGGGCATCACGGTGCTCGCCTGCATGAACACCATCCAGGTCGTGCTGATGGCCGCCTACCTCGCGCGACGCGACCGCCCGCAGCTCGGCAAGGTCTGGCACAACTGGCGTTCCTCGGTCTGGGTCGGCATCTTCAGCGTGCTGGGCTCGGCCGGCTGGGCACTGGCCATGACGCTCGAAAATGCCGCCATCGTGCGCGCCGTCGGCCAGATCGAGCTGGTCTTCACCTTCATCTCCTCGCGCCTCGTCCTCAAGGAGCGCCCGTCCCTCGGCGAGTGGCTCGGCAGCATCCTCGTGATCGGCGGCGTCGTCCTCATCCTCGTAACGCGGTGATCCCATGACCGAACAGACAAGGCCGCTGCACGGCCTGCGCGTCCTCGACTTCTCGACGACCATCGCCGGTCCGCATTGCAGCCGCCTGCTGGCCGACATGGGCGCCAGCGTCATCAAGATCGAATCGCCCGAGGGCGACCTGATGCGGTCGCGCCCGGTGCAGCGCGACGGCTTCGGAACGATGTTCGGCCAGCTCAACGCCGGCAAGCAGTCGATCGTGCTCGACCTCAAGAAGCCCGAGGCGATCGCGGCCGTGAAGAAGCTGGTCGCCAAGGTCGACATCGTGGTCGAAAACTACCGGCCGGGCGTCATGAAGCGGCTCGGCCTCGACTATCCCGAGCTCGCCAAGATCAACCCGAAGCTCGTCTATTGCGCCATCTCCGGCTACGGCCAGAGCGGCCCCGGCGCCGGCCGTCCGGCCTATGCGCCGGTGATCCACGCCTCGACCGGCTACGACATGGCCCACCTCTTCTACCAGCAGGGCCGCACGCGGCCCGACAATTGCGGCATCTTCGTCGCCGACTATGCGAGCGGTGCCTATGCGCTGGGCGGCATCCTAGCCGCGGTCCACCAGCGCCACGTCACCGGCAAGGGCCAGATGGTCGACGTGTCCATGTTCGAAACCCTCGTCGGCATGCTGCTGGGCGAGGTCAATCGCGCGCAGTTCGACTTCGAGATGCCGTCGCGGCCGATGTACGGGCCGGTCGAGGCCAAGGACGGCTATGTCATGCTCGCGACGGCGAGCGAGAAGACCTTCCAGGACATGTGCGCCGCCGCCGGCCACCGCGAATGGCTGACCGATCCGCGCTTCGAGAAGTACCAGGATCGCCGCATGAACTGGGACAAGTTCGTCGACGAGTTCGAAGCCTGGTCCAAGACGCTCACCGTCAAGGAATGCGTCGCGGCGCTGCAGAAGTTCGGCGTGCCCTGCTCGCCCTACATGACCGTGACCGAGGCGCTGAAGGACCCGCAGGTCGAGCATCGCGGCTCACTCTGCACCATCGAGGACGGCGCCGGCAGCTACAAGTCGCCCGCCCCGCCCTTCCGTTTCTCCGGCTCTCCGCTGCAGAGCGGCCCCAAGGTCGCGAGCCTCGGCCAGCACACGAAGGACGTGCTCGCCGAAGCCGGGCTGTCCCCCTCCGAGATCCAGGCCCTGGTGAAGTGACGAGTGAAATGATCGATCCGCGTACCCCCATCCTGGTCGGCGTCGGCCAGATCACCGACACGACCGGCCAACCGTCGAGCGACCGCTCGCGCGTGGCCTTCTGCACCGAGGCCGCCAATCTGGCACTCGCCGACACCAAGGCCGCGATCGGCGGCCATGCGCTCGGCCATGAGGTGGACGCCATCGCGGTGATGGAGTTCTTCTCCGACATCAGCCCGCGCTTCGCCTCGCCCTACGGCCGCTCCAGCAATCCGCCGCAAAGCGTCGCCAACCGCCTGCATGCCGAGCCGCGGCAGCTGCTCTACAGCCATTCCGGCGGCAACATGCCCCAGTATCTCGTGAACCGCTTCGCCGAGGAGATCGCCAGCGGCGAAACGAACCTCGCGTTGATCTGCGGCTCGGAGCTGCTGCGCAGCACACAGAACGCGCGCAAGGCCGGCATGAAGATCGACTGGAACGAGGATCCGGGCGGCGGCGAGCCCACCCGCATCGGCGATCCGCGCTGGGGCTTCAGCGAGGAGGAAGGCCGCCACGAGCTGCGCGCCGCCATCCACTTCTATCCCTTGCTGGAGAACGCCATTCGCGGCGGCCTGAAGCGCGATGTCTCGAGCCACATGAAGGCGATGGGCAAATTGTTCGAGCGGCTGGCCGCCGTGGCCAGGGACAATCCGCTGGCGACGCGGCGCAAGGGCTACAGCGCCGAGGCGCTCTCCACCATCTCCGACGACAACCGCTGGATCTGCTTCCCCTACCCGCGCCTGATGAACGCCAACGCGATCATCGACCAGGCGGCCGCCGTCCTGATGACCTCGGTCGAGAAGGCGCGCGAATGGGGCATCCCGCAGGATCGCTGGGTGTTCCTGCACGGCTGCGCCGACGGCACCGACACCTGGGTCGTGTCGGAGCGCGACAGGCTCGACGCCTCGCCCGCGATCCGCGGCTGCGCCCGCATCGCGCTCGACATGGCGGGCAAGAAGGTGGCTGACGTCGACGCCTTCGACCTCTACAGCTGCTTCCCCTCGGCGGTCGAGGTGGCGATGAAGGAGATCGGCATCGCCGAGGACGACCCACGCCCCCTCAGCGTCACCGGCGGCCTTCCCTTCTTCGGCGGCCCCGGCAACAACTACGTCACCCACTCGATCGCCGAGATGGTGAACGTGGTGCGGGCGAAGCCCGGCTCGTTCGGCATGGTGACGGCCAACGGCAACTACCTCACCAAGCATTCGGCTGGCCTCTATTCGACCGAGCCGACCAAGGGAAAGTGGCAGCGCCAGGCGCCCAAGGTCTTCCAGGCCGAGCTCGACGCCGGGCCGAAGCGCCGGGTCGAGACCAAGCCCTCCGGCACCGGCACGATCGAGACCTACTGCGTCACCTACGGCAAGGAAGCGCCGGAACGCGGCTATATCGTCGGCCGGCTCGATGCCTCGGGCGACCGCTTCGTCGCCATGGCCCCGGACGATCCCGCCCTGCTCACCGACATGCTGACGCGCGAACAACTCGGGCGTAAGGTGTCGGTCAGTGAAGTTGGCGGGCGTAACGTCTTCCGTACCTTGTAGGTCGAGGAAGCCATGCCGAACGTGCTGAGTGCGGCCCAGACGGCCGAGTTCAACGAGAAGGGTTTCACCTACGCGCGCGGCCTGTTCGCGCCCGACGAGATCGAGCTGCTGACGCGCGCCATGGAAGAGGATCCGGCGGTGCGCGAGAGCATCCTCGACCGCCGCGACGGCGAGGGCCGCTCGACCCGCATCGCCCTCTGGAACCGCGCCGGCGACAGCGTCTACGGGCTCGCCGCCCGCACGCGCCGCATGGTCGACACGTCGGCCGCCCTGCTCGGCGGCCCGGTCTACCACTTCCAGTCCAAGCTCACCGCCAAGGAGCCCGAGGTCGGCGGCGCCTGGGAATGGCACCAGGATTACGGCTACTGGTACTACAATGGCTGCCTCAGGCCCGACATGCTCTCGGTCATGATCGGGCTCGACCGCACCAACCGCGACAACGGCTGCCTGCAGATCGCCACCGGCTCGCACAGGCTCGGCCGCATCGACCACACGCCGCTGTCGCCCACGCAGAACGAGGTCGACCCGAAGCGGATGCCGCACATCCTCGAGAAGTGCCCGATCGAGTATTGCGAGCTGGAAGCCGGCGACGCGCTGATCTTCCACTGCAACGCCATCCACCGCTCCGATGCCAACCGCTCGGCCAACCGGCGCTGGACCCTGCTCATCTGCTACAACCGCACCGACAACGACACGATCACCAAGGCGGACGACCGCTACTTCGTGCCGCTCGACCCGGTCGACGACGAGGCGATCCGTCGAGCGGGGCTCCGCTTCGCCTCCGGCGACGGCCAGGAGCACTTCACCAGCCGGCCCTACGTGCCGGACCTCCGCAAAGCGTCATAGCGGAGGTCGGGTCGCGGTGCTGGACGTTCGCAAAGCCGTTGCGTCCGACATCGCCGCCGCCGTCGACATGGCGGAGCAAGCCCGCCTCCGCTACCAGAAGTACCAGCCGAAATTCTGGCACAAGGCCCCGCAGTCGGCGGCCATGACCGAGCTGTTCTTCACTAGGCTGCTGAGCGAACCCGGCACGTTCTTCCTGGTCGCGACCGAGGGCAACCAGCGGCTGGGCTTCGTCATCGCGCGCAAGTTCCCCTCGCCGCCTGTCTACGATCCCGGCGGCGACACCTACCTGATCGACGATTTCTGCGTGGCCGAGCCGCACCACTGGCTGACCACCGGCGAGGCGCTGCTGTCCCACGTTACGACGCTGATCCACGAGCATGGTGCCGCACAGATCCTGGTGACCTGCGCAGACCGCGACCTCGCCAAGGCGCAGACCCTGCGGCGTTCCGACCTCACCATCGCCTCCAACTGGTGGACGAAGCCGTTGACCTAGATGTGCTAGGGAAGCCGCCATGAGCATCGCGAGCGACGCCCGTTTCTGGGACCGGACTTCACGAAAGTACGCCAAGGCCGCGATCGCCGATCAGGCCGGCTATGAGCGCACATTGGATCGGACCCACGCCCTGCTGCGATCGAACGATCGTGTGCTGGAGCTGGGGTGCGGCACGGGCACGACGGCCCTGCGCCTCGCCGGTGGTGTGAAGGCCTATCTGGCGACCGACATCTCGGCGGCGATGATCGCCATTGCCGAGGAGAAGCGCGCTGCCGCTCCCGTTCCGGCGCTCGCCTTTCGCACCACTACCGCGGAGACGCTGGCGCAGGAGCCGGCACGCTTCGACACGGTCCTCGGCTTCAACTATCTCCACCTGGTCCGCGATGTGCCGGGCACGTTGCGCGGCATTCATGCCGTGCTGGCGCCGGGCGGCCTGTTCGTCTCGAAGACGCCCTGCCTCGGCAACATGAATGCGCTCGTCCGCCTCGTCCTGCTGCCCGCCATGCGCGCGATCGGCAAGGCGCCCCATGTCAGCGTCTTCGCCGCGGCGGATCTCGACCGGGAGATACGCGCCGCGGGCTTCGACATCGTCGCTACGGAAGACCACTCGACCAAGGGCACAGAGGCGCGCCCCTGGATCGTGGCGCGCAAGAAGGCCTAGGCGCCCAGCCGCTCCAGGGCCGCGCTCAGGCGCGCCTTGGTCTGCTCGGCCTGGCTGCGGCGCTCGCGCTGCTCCTCGACCACCTCTTCCGGCGCCTTGGCCACGAAAGCCGCGTTGCCGAGCTTGGCGTCGATCTTCACCACCTCGTCGGCGAGCTTCTTGATCTCCTTCTGCAGCCGCGCGCTCTCGGCCTTGAGGTCGATGACGTCACCCACAGGAAGAGCGTAGGTCGCCTCGCCCACCACGATCTGCAGCGACGCCTTGGGCGCGGCCGCGGCGGCTTCGACGCCTTCGATGCGCGCCAGGCGCTCGATGGCGGCGCGATGTGTGTCCAGACGCGCCTTCGTCGTCTCGTTGCCGCCGATCACCAGCAGCTTGAGCTTGGCGCCCGCCGGAACGTTGAGCTCGGAGCGCGCCGAGCGGATATCCTGGATCAGCTTCACCAGCCAGCCCATCTCCGAATCGGCCGCGGCGTCGGTCGCGGCCGGCGCCGGCCACGGCTGGCCGATCAAAGGGCCGTGCTCCGCGCGGTGGCCGAGCTTGTCCCACAGCTCCTCCGTGATGAAGGGCATCACGGGATGCATCAGCTTCACCGTCTCGCGCAGCACGTAGGCCGTGACGGACCGCGTCTCGTCCTTCTCCGGTCCGTCCGCGCCCTGCAGGATCGGCTTGCTGAGCTCGACGTACCAGTCGCAGACGATGCCCCACACGAACTCGTAGAGCGTGTTGGCCGCCTCGTTGAGGCGGAAGTCGGCCAGTGCCTTGTCGATCGCGGTGTTGGCCCGCGCCAGCTCGCCCAGCGCCCACTTGTTGACGGTGAGCTTTGCCGACGAAGGATCGAACCCCTTCGGCAACGCCGCGCCGTTCATCTCGGCGAAGCGCGTGGCGTTCCACAGCTTGGTCGCGAAGTTGCGCGCGCCCTCGACGCGGGCGGGTGCGAGCCGCAGCCGTCCGGCCTGCGAGGCGGCGAGCGACGTCATGGTGAAGCGCAGCGCATCGGCGCCGTACTTGTCGATCAGCTCCAGGGGATCGATCACGTTCCCCTTCGACTTCGACATCTTCTGGCCCTTCTCGTCCGTCACCAGCCCGTGCAGGTAGACGGTGCGGAACGGCACGTCCTTCATGAAGTACTGGCCCATCATCATCATGCGGGCGACCCAGAAGAACAGGATGTCCCAGCCGGTCACCAGCACGCTGGTCGGGTAGTACTTGGCGAGCTCCGGCGTCCTGTCCGGCCAACCCAGGGTCGAGAACGGCCACAGCGCCGAGCTGAACCAGGTGTCGAGCACGTCGGGATCGCGCTCCAGCGCCACGTCCTTGCCGTAGTGCGCCTTCGCTTCGGCCTTTGCTTCCTCCTCGGAGAGCGCCACGAACACCTTCTTGTCCGGGCCGTACCAGGCCGGGATCTGGTGTCCCCACCAGAGCTGGCGCGACACGCACCACGGCTGGATGTTCTCCATCCAGCGGAAGAACTCCTCGCGTCCGCGCTCGGGCACGAACTTCACCCGGCCGTCGCGCGCCGCAGCGATCGGCTCCTCGGCGAGCTTCTTGGCGTCGGCGTACCACTGCTCGGTGAGATAGGGCTCGACCGGCACGCCGCCGCGGTCGCCGTAGGGCACCGTATGGACATGCGGCTCGATCTTCTCGAGCAGGCCCAGCTCCTCGATTTCTGCGACGATCTTCTTGCGGGCATCGAAGCGGTCGAGGCCACGATACTTCTCCGGCCCGTTCTCGTTCACCCGTGCGAACTTGTCGAAGATGTTGATCGCTTCCAGCTTGTGCCGGCGGCCGACCTCGAAGTCGTTGAAGTCGTGCGCCGGCGTGATCTTCACCGCGCCCGAGCCCTTCTCCGGATCGGAATACTCGTCGGCCACGATCGGGATGCGGCGGCCGACCAGCGGCAGGACCGCATGCTTGCCGATCAAGTGCTTCCACTTGGGATCGTCGGGGTGCACGGCGATGCCTGTGTCGCCCAGCATCGTCTCCGGCCGGGTCGTTGCGACGACGATGTGCTCGTCACTGCCCTCGATCGGATACTTGAAGTACCAGAGGCTGCCCCTCGTCTCGCGCGACTCGACCTCGAGGTCGGAGATCGCAGTCAGCATCTTGGGATCCCAGTTCACAAGGCGCAGGTCCTTGTAGATCAGGCCGGCCTTGTAGAGATCGACGAACACCTTGAGGACGGCCTTCGAGAGCCCCTCGTCCATCGTGAAACGCTCGCGGCTCCAGTCGCACGAAGCGCCCAGCCGACGAAGCTGGCCTGTAATAGTCCCGCCCGAATAGGCCTTCCATTCCCAGACCTTGGCGAGGAACTCTTCGCGGTTCAGCAGCTTCTTGTTGGCGTCGCCCTTCGCTCCGCCCTCGACCGCGAGGCCGATGCCCTGCTGCTCGAGATTGCGCACCACGACCATCTGCGTCGCGATGCCGGCATGATCGGTGCCGGGCTGCCACAGCGCGTCGTCGCCCTTCATGCGGCGCCAGCGGATCAGCACGTCCTGCAGCGTATTGTCGAGCGCGTGGCCCATGTGCAGGCTGCCGGTGACGTTCGGCGGCGGGATGACGATGCAATAGGGCTGCTTCGGCGATTCGGGGTGCGCACGGAAGGCCCCGGCCTGTTCCCATTCAGGGTAGCGGCGGGCTTCGATTTCCTTCGGGTCGTAGGTCTTGTCGAGCATCTGTAGCCTTATAAACAAAAACGCCACGGTTGCGGCACCGTGGCGTTGGATTCTGCTTGGGTGCCTGGGGTCAGCGGCGGGTCAGCCGGGTAATCTCGCGTTCGACATAGCGCTCGACCATCGGCGGCAGGTTCTTGTCGAGCCACTCCTTCAGCATCGGCCGCAGCATCTCCTTCACGAGATCCTCGACCGTCTTGCCGCCGTTGCCGATCGTCGGGCCGGGGTCCTGCGCGGCAGGCTGCGGGACGCTGTCCTGGACAGCCTGGTTGAGCCGCGAGAAGGCCGAGCTGGCGGCTCCCGCCACGCCGGCGCCGACCAGCGACTCGCCGGGCGGCGGCTCGGTCGACGGCTGCGGCATCTCGGCCGCCCGCACCGGATCGATGCGCGGCAGCGGCACCGGCTGCGCGTCGGAGGTCGTCTTGGGATCCTCGACCAGATCGGTGAGCAGGAGCACGTCGTCGCGCGAGGGCTGCGGCGCCGAGCGCGGCGCCGGCGGCACGACCGGTGGACGGCCCGAAGGATTGGCGGACGGGTTGGCCGACGGGCCGGCCGGACGCTGGCCCGCGACCTGCGCGCGCGCCTCGTCGTCGGAAATGATCTTGCGAATGGACGCCAGGATGTCGTCCATCGAGGGGTCGTTCGGGTTCCCCTTGTGGTCGCTCATCGCCCGCTGCCGCTGCTCGCCGGCGCGCTGCCGGCCACGCCGGACTGCGTGGTGGCCGGCGGGATGTTGCCGGTTCCGGACTCGCCGCTGCTGCCCCAGCCGATCCAGCGCGAGCCGACATCCTTGTAGTAGCGCTCCTCGTCGTAATACTCGACGGGCAGCGCGAGCGTGCGCGCGGTCAGGCGGCCGATGCCCGAGAGCACGCCGTAGTACGAGACCTGCACGTCGCGGCGCGCCTGGATCAGGTTGACCTGCGCGTTCAGCAGTTCCTGCTCGGCGTTCAGCACGTCGAGGGTCGTGCGCGAGCCGACCAGCGCTTCCTGGCGCACGCCGTTCAGCGCGACTTCGTTGGCACGGACCTGCGATTCGAACGACGTCACGCGCGAGCGCGACGAGTCGAGCTGGCGCCAGGCGCGGATGACGTTCTCGGCCACCGCGCGCCGTGCGCTGTCGAGCTCGTTGCGGCGCTGGGCGACCAGCTCGCGGGCCGAGCGCACGCGCGACCATTCGCTGCCGTTCTGGTAGATCGGGATCGTCGCCTGCAGGCGCGCCGCGTAGGTGTAGTACTGGTCGGTCGGCATCTGCAGGTCGAACTGCTGCTGAAGCGCACCCACCAGGTTGACCTGCGGCAGCAGATCGCCGACGGCATTGTTCACGCCGTAGTTCGCCGCCGAGATGCGATGCGCCGCCGAGACGGCGCGCGGCCCGGAATCCATGGCCAGCCCGACAGCCTCCTCTTCGGAGGACGGCAGACCGCCGATCAGCGGGATCTCGCCGAGCTTGCCCGGCTTCTTGCCGATCGTGCGCTGGAAGGCGGCCTCGGTGATGCGGACGTTGGCTTCCGCTTGCACGAGGTCGGCCTTGGCCAGCTCGAGACGCGCCTCGGACTGCGAGACGTCGGTGATCGTGAGCTCGCCGACCCGGAAGCGCTCGCGCGTGGCGTCGAGCTGCTGCACCAGCACGCGCACGTTGTTGCGGCGCGCATCGGCGATACCGATGTTCTGGATGAGGTCGGCGTAGGACGTGACCGCCGACAGAAGGACGGTCTGCTCGGTCTCGGCGAGCTGGGCGCGCTGCGCCTGGATGTTCGACTGCGCCTGCTTGGTCTCGGCCACCGTCTTGCCGCCGCGGAACAGCGGCTGGACCATCTGCAGGGTCGTGAACTTGCCGTTCAGCTGGAAGTAGGTCGCCGTCGTTCCGGCCGGGCCGGTGACCGGCGAGGTCGGGCGGAGGCTGTCGAGCTCGACCTTGTTGTACTCGACGCTCAGCGTGACGCGCGGCCGCCAGTTGGCGACCGCCTGGGCCAGCGTCTCGTCGGTCTGGCGCAGGATGGCGCGACTGGCGAGGAGGTCCGGGTTGCTGTTGTAGGTCGTCGACAAGGCCTCGATCAGGCTCTGCGACCACGCGTTGGACGCACCGCCGAGCCCGACCGCCAGGACACACGCAACCGCGCTGCGGACGTGCCTCAAGCTGGGCCGGATACGCATCGTTCTACCCTCATCTGTGGCAGGCACCCTAGCACCCTGCGGAACGGCAGTGGTAGTCCCGAAGCACGCGGGAAAACGCCCTCAGAAGGTAAAGCGCGACGGCCGGGCGAACCCCGGCAGAAGCGGCGTGCCGGCGTCGAAAAGCGGCCGGCCGGAGGTCACTCCGCCCTGCTTCACGAAGAGCTGGGCGACACCCAGTGCACCGCTGGGGTCGGAGATCACCGTGGCAAGGCGCCCGCCTTCGGCGAGTTGATCCACAATCGCCGCCGGCACCTCGCCGACGCCGCCCTCGATCAGGATGACGTCGTAGGGCGCGGAAGCGGCCGATCCCTGCTCGGCCGGGCCGGAAACCTGCTGCACGCCTGCGACTGCGAGGTCGCGCAGGGTCTGCTGCGCGGCGGCCGCGAGGCCGGCATCGGCTTCGACCGCGACCACCGACTTCACGAGCCGCGCGAGGATCGCGGCGCCATAGCCGCGGCCGGCGGCGACCACCATCGCCTTGTCCTCGGGCTGGGGCTGCAGGCTCTGGATCAGCCGGGCGAGCACCATCGGCTCGGTCATGACCCGGCCGTTGCCCAGCGGCACGTCGTCGTCGGC
>SCVT01000613.1 GCA_004296815.1 Reyranella sp.
ACCCTGATCGGCTTCGAGGCGTCCGACGTCGCGGCGGCCGAGATGCAGGGCACACACGCCGATGTGACGGTGCGGTTCGTCAGCGAGCAGATCAACGTCGTGCGCAACGACGAAGGCCAGATCGTCGACGGCAATCCCAACGAAGTGCAGAAGGTCGTGGATCTCTGGACGTTCCGCCGGGATACCAAGTCCAGCGACCCCAACTGGCAGCTGGTAAAGACCGAAAGCGAAGGCTGAGGGAGGCTTTCCGAGAATGCGCTGGAGCGTCCTGACCGGCGGCACGGCTCTGCTTGCCGCGGCTGGCCTTCTGTCCGCCTGCGCCAGCGGCACGAGCACCGAGCCGCAACCGCGCGTGGCGATGGCGCCGATCTCCTACAACGAAATCGCCGGTTGGGCGGAAGACCGGCATGCCGAGGCCCTGACGGCGTTCCGACGTTCCTGCCCGCGCCTGAGTTCGGGTCCGGACATGAAGATCGCGACCGACGGCGGCGAGAAGACCGTGACGGCCGGCGAATGGAAGCGCATCTGCGATGCCGCCGCAGCCGTGAAGGCGGGTGATGCACGCGCCGCCCGGACCTTTTTCGAGACGAACTTCAGGCCGCTGGTCGTCCAGGCGCCGGGCAAGTTCACCGGCTACTTCGAGCCCGAGACAAGGGGCAGCAAGGCGCCGTCGCGCCTCTTCACCGTGCCGGTCTATCGCCGGCCGCCCGACCTCACCGCCGACAAGCCCTACTACACGCGGGCCGAGATCGAGCAGGGCGCGCTGAAGGGCAAGGGCCTCGAGATCGTCTATGTGCAGGATCCGGTCGCCCTGTTCGAGATCCAGGTCCAGGGCAGCGGGCGCGTCCAGCTGGCCGAAGGCGGCGCGATGACGTTGGGCTTCGACGGCTCCAACAACCGCCCCTACACAGCGATCGGGGCCGTGCTGGTCGAGATGGGCGTGATGAAGAAGGAAGACGCGACCTGGCCCGCGATCCGCGACTGGCTGAAGCGCAACCCGCAGCAGGCGCGCGACGTGATGCGCAAGAACGAGCGCTATATCTTCTTCAAGGACACCAAGACCTCGGCGCCGATCGGCGCCGAAGGCGTGCCGCTCACCGCGCAGCGCAGCATGGCGGTGGATCCGACGCTCACACCCTACGGCACACCGATCTGGATCGACACGAAGCGGCCTTCGCTGCGGCGCGGCGCGCCGCCCGACACCTATCGCCGGCTGATGATCGCCCAGGATACCGGTGCGGCGATCAAGGGACCGGCGCGCGGTGACGTGTTCTATGGGGCCGGCGCCCAGGCCGCCGAGTGGGCCGGCCGCATGAACAGCGACGGCCGCGCCATCGTCCTCGTTCCCAACAAGAGCTGAGCGGCTCCCGGGCCGGGGCAACGCCGCTGAAAAAGCGGCGGTTGCCCCCGGTTTTTGCGGCTGCCAATCTGGCCACCGTGTCTACGCCATCGCCCGCTCCTGCCGTTCGTCCGCGCCGTGTCGCGCTGTTCGTCACCTGCCTCGTCGACCTCTTCCGGCCATCGATCGGGTTCGCCGCCGTGAAGCTCCTCGAGCAGGCCGGCTGCACCGTCGAAGTGCCGCCGGTCCAGGTCTGCTGCGGCCAGCCCGCCTACAACAGCGGCGACCGCGCGACGACGCGGGCCATCGCGTCTCAGGTCATCGACGCCTTCGAGGGCTACGACGCGGTCGTGGCGCCGTCCGGGTCGTGCGGCGGGATGCTGTCGCATCACTATCCCGGCCTGTTCGACGACGATCCCGCCATGAAGGCACGGGCCGAGAACCTCGCCGGCCGCAGCCACGAGTTGATGTCGTTCCTGGTCGACGTGCTCGGCGAGAAGAAGGTCGCTGCCGCGCGCTACGACGGTGTCGCGACCTATCACGATTCGTGCTCGGGCCTGCGTGAGCTCGGCGTCAAGGAGCAGCCGCGCCGCCTGCTCGACTCGGTGCAGGGCCTCAGTCTTCACGAGATGAAGACGCCGGAAGTCTGCTGCGGCTTCGGCGGCACGTTCTGCGTGAAGTACCCGGAGATCTCGAACGCCATGGTCAGCGAGAAGTCGGCCGACATCGCGGCAACCGGCGCCGACACGCTGCTGGCAGGCGATCTCGGTTGCCTGATGAACATGGCGGGCAAGCTGCAGCGCGAAGGCAGCGCCGTGCGCGTCCGCCACGTCGCCGAGGTGCTGGCCGGCATGGGCGACCTGCCGGCGATCGGCGAGCCGGAGCGCGGCTGATGGAATCGACCGCGCATGCCTTCAAGACAAACGTCGACCACGCGCTGGCCGATCCCAACCTGCAGGATTCGCTCGCCAAGCTGAAGGTCGGCTTTTCGGAACGGCGACGGCAAGCCGCCGAGCGCCTGCCGGAGTTCGAGGCGCTGCGCGACCGCGCGCGCGACATCAAGAACCACACGCTGGCCAATCTCGATTTCTATCTCGAGGAATTCGAACGCAAGGTGATCGGGCTGGGCGGCCACGTGCACTGGGCGCCGACGGCGGCCGATGCGCGGCGCATCATCGCCGAGCTTTGCCAGAGCGTCGGTGCGCGCACGGTCGCCAAGTCGAAATCGATGGTGGCCGAAGAGATCGCGCTCAACGAGCACCTCGAGGCGCTGGGCATCGCCCCGATCGAGACCGATCTCGGCGAATACATCATACAGCTGCGCAACGAGCCGCCGAGCCACATCATCGCTCCTGCCGTCCACCTCACCAAGGACCAGGTCGCCGACACCTTCCTCGAGCACCACAGCAAGCTCGGCTTCGACAAGCGCCTCACCGAGCGTAACGATCTCGTCGCGGAAGCCCGCTACGTGTTGCGCCAGAAGTTTCTCGATGCCGATGTCGGGCTGACCGGCGCGAACTTCCTGGTCGCCGAGACCGGGTCGTCGATGCTGGTGACCAACGAGGGCAATGCCGATCTCTCGAATACCCTGCCCAAGATGCACATCGTGCTGGCCAGCATCGAGAAGGTGATCCCCACGCTGGAGGATGCGGCGGTCCTGCTGCGCGTGCTCGCGCGCTCGGCCACGGGGCAGGAATCGTCGGCCTATACGACCCTCAACACCGGGCCGAAGCGCGCCGAGGATCTCGACGGGCCGTCGCAGTATCACGTCGTGTTGCTCGACAACGGTCGCTCCGGCGTGCTCGGCACCGAGATGCAGGACATCCTGCGCTGCATCCGCTGCGGCGCCTGCATGAACCATTGCCCGGTATACGGTGCCGTCGGCGGCCATGCCTATGGCTGGGTCTATCCCGGCCCGATGGGCGCGGTGCTGACGCCGCAGCTCGTGGGCGTCGAGGAGGCGAGCAACCTGCCCAACGCCTCGACCTTCTGCGGGCGCTGCGAGAGCGTCTGCCCGGTGCGCATCCCGCTGCCGAAGCTGATGCGGCACTGGCGCGAGCGCGAGTTCGAGAAGCACCTGACGCCCAGGGGCGTCCGCCAGGGGCTGGCCCTCTGGAGCTTCCTGGCCCGTCGCCCGGCCCTTTATCGTGGCCTCACGTCGATCGCCAACCGCGTGCTGGCCCTGTTCGGACGCGCCGACGGGCGCTACAGCGCGCTGCCGCTGGCCGGCGGCTGGACGAGGTTCCGCGACTTTCCGGCGCCGCAGCCCGGCGGCACGTTTCATGCTCAATGGAAAGGCAAAGAGGGGAAACGGAAACGGGCATGAGCAGCGACCGGTCCCAGATCCTGAACGGCATCCGCCGCTCCCTGCAGCGCGGCGAGCTCTCCGGCGCAGCCAGGCAGGCCGTCGAGAGCCGACTGGCAACCCCGCCGCGCGGCCCTTCGGTCGCTCGTGCCCAGCTGCCGCAAGCCGAGAAGGTCGCATTGTTCTGCCAGTGGGCCGAGACCCTCAACGCCACCGTGGCGAGGGTCGGCTCGGCCGAGGTACCGGGCGAAGTGACGGCCTATCTGATGCGCAACAATCTGCCCGCGAGCGTCGCGATGGCACCCTCGCCCCTCCTCGAAGGCTATGACTGGTCGAGCCAGCAGATGCTCTCGATCCGCCGCGGGCGCGGCGAAGGCAGCGATCAGGTTTCTGTTACCGGCGCCTTCGCCGGCATCGCCGAGACCGGCACCGTGGTGATGGCCTCGGGTCCCGACCATCCGGTGTCGCTGAATCTGCTGCCCGACACGCATGTCGTCGTGCTGCGCGAGGCCGACATCGTCGGCGGCTACGAGGATGTCTGGGGCCGCCTGCGCGCGCGCTACGGCAAGGACCGCATGCCGCGCACCGTGAACACCATCACCGGACCGTCGCGCACCGGCGACATCGAGCAGGCGATGGAGCTCGGTGCGCACGGACCGCGCCGCATGCATATCCTGGTGGTGCACGAATGAGCGCGGCCGGCGGCGCCTCCCCTTCCGAAACTCGGGGTGAGCTTCGCGTCGTCGGCACGAGCGTCACCCGCGAGATCGAGCTGCTGTTCGACCGCGTCGCCGCGACGCTTGGCAAGCGGGTGCCGCGCATCCTGCAGGTGGGCTCGCGCACCCTCGTCTCCGATCGGAATGTCCGCAACTGGCGTGGCCTCGTCGCCAAGCGCTGGCCCAAGGCGAAGTTCGTCGGTCTCGATCTTCTCGACGGCAACAATGTCGACTGCGTCGCCGACATCTGCAGCGATCCGCGGACGCTCAAGGCAAAACTGGGCGAGGATCCGTTCGATCTCGTGATCTGCTGCCACGTGCTGGAGCATGCCCGACATCCCGCACGGGCGGCGCGCAACATGATGCAGGCGCTGAAGCCCGGCGGCATCGCCTACGTCGCCGCTTCATGGTCGCAGGCCTTCCATCCGACGCCGGACGACTACTGGCGCTTCTCGGTGCGTGGACTGATGCTTCTGTTCGGACGGATGGAGATTGCGTCGGCGTTCTACAGCGGCGGGGACGTCGGCCTCGACGTGGCCTATCGCGTCGAGCGTGACGGCAAGCCGGAGCTCGATCCCAGGGCCGGCGCCGTCGAGCAGGGACTGTTCCAGCTCGTCCTCGACCACGAGGACAATCGCGCCGTGCTGGCCCGCCAGGCTACCGAACGGCTGCCAGTGTCGCGGACCTACCTGCCGACCTTGTTCGTCAATCTCG
The DNA here is from genome assembly GCA_004296815.1 of Reyranella sp. Lineage (GTDB taxonomy): Bacteria > Pseudomonadota > Alphaproteobacteria > Reyranellales > Reyranellaceae > Reyranella. Next base: position 5,075 of record SCVT01000613.1, read on the forward strand.
TGGGACAACGGCCGGCCAAATAGCCGACGACACGGCCTCTGAATGACTCGGCCCACAAATGAAAAGAGCGGGCTTTCGCCCGCTCTTCCCAAACTTTCAGGCTTGTCCTGCGACTAGAAGCGCAGGTCCATACCCATGAGGAGACCCCACGAGTTGCCGCTGACCGAGGCGCTCGGGCCCGAAGCGGAGTACAGCAGGCCACCGCCGGTGAGCTTCACGCCCGGTCCGAGCGCGTAGTTCACGCCGATTTCCCACTTGTTCACCGACTCCGTACCGAACAGGACGTTGGTCGGAGCACCACCAGCACCGAAGACGTTGCTGTTGACGCCCGGGACGCCGCCCTGGCCGGCGATCGCGGCGCAGGTCGCGGTGTTGACCGCGATCGTGTTGCACTGCGACGAGCCGTTACCGTTGGTGTTGTACGAGCCGACCCAGTTGAACGACATCTGCCACGGGCCCGTCTCGTACATGATGCCCGCGGTGTAGAAGCGGGTATCGTTGTCGATGCCGGTGAAGTAGTTGGCACCCATGCCGCCGTTATCCCAGCCCACGGCACCACCGACGGTGAAGCCCTTGAAGCCGAACTGACCACCGACGACCCACTGCTTCCAGTTGGTCGCGTTGGCACCGGTCACCATGTTGGCAGCACCCGGGAACGGGTTGTTGCCCGGCACGAACGAGGCGTACATGAACGCGCCGTACAGCGCGACCGTGACGTCACCGAACTTGTTCAGGTAGTTGGCGCCGACGTCGAACAGATCCTGATACGAGTAGTCGTTCGTCAGGCAGTTCGGCGAGGTCGTGGCGTTGGTGTAGCCGCAAACGCCGGTGGTGCCGGCGCCCGGACCAACCGCGTAGCCGGCGAGCGCACCACCCTGCGGGGTGACGTTCACCTTCGGACGGTAGCCGACGCCGATCTGCAGGCCCTGGAAGCGCGGGGTGAAGTAGTTGATGCCCTGCGCGTCCTGGATCTGACCAGCGTTCGTCGTCGTCGTGGCGTGGAACCACGCCTTGTTGTTGCCGATGACGTTCTGGTTGGCCCAGGCGAAGTTCGAGTTGTGCTGAATGGCGCCGAAGCCGATCAGCGCAGACGGCGTACCGTAGTACATACGGTAGGTCGCCGGATCGCGCGAACCGAACTCGACACGACCCCAGTCGCCGAAGGCGAACAGGAACGCTTCGTCGATCCAGGCCGCACCGGTCGTGGCCGAGCTGCCCTGCGACCAGCCTTCGAGTTCGACGTGCACGCCGACCGAGGTGCCGTTGTCCAGCTTGGTCTGGCCGATGAAGTGGATTTCACCTTCCTGCTGGAAGTTGAGACCCTTGTACTGCGCCCAAGTGCCATCCGTGGCGTAGGACGACTGGATGCCGCC
>SCVT01000614.1 GCA_004296815.1 Reyranella sp.
GGGTGGATCATGCCGACCTTCACGTTGGCCGCTTGCGCGCCCGCGATCGCCGGCGCGCCGATCATCGTTGCCGTGCTACCGGCCAGGAAAACGCGACGCGATACCGAGGACATCCGTTGCTTGGTCATTTTGGCCTCCCAGCCTTCAACGAGCGAATATCGAGCGTATGTCGGCGATGCCGGCCAGCGCCAGAATCTTCCGGCGGGCCGAATCGGCCTTTTCGTGGGGCAACATTCGTGCCGTGAGGGAAAAGTACTTGGCCGTCAGTTCGTCACGCGAATAAGGGTCCTGGTCGTCGCCGCGATTGGCCTCGACGGAAGAGGTGAGAGTGCGGCCGTCGCGCAGCCTGACGTCGACCCGGGCCGGCCGGAACTGCGGCAGCTTCGCGGTCATTGCCTTGTCTTCGGTGACGAACACGCGGCTCGCGAGGGTGCGGACCTTGTCGTCGCGCACGGCGTCCCAGGTGAAGTTTTCGACCCGGGAAGAGCCGCGGACCAGCCGCGTCGCCACGGCGAAGGGCACCGAGAACTTGGCGCCCAGCGTGTTGCGCGGCGCCTGGTCGTCGAGCTCGGCGGCGAAGAGATAGCTCGCCACGTCGATCCGCTCGACCGCGTCGGCGGCGACCGGCTCGCGCGCCAGCAGGATGTCGAGCGCATCGAGGGCGCCGTGGTTGTAGCGGCAGCAGGAGTGGAGCTTGAAATAGTTCTTGTCGATCTGCCAGTCGTGGCCGAGGCCGTCGATCATCCTGGCGGTGTCGAAGCGCTCCGACACGACCTTGCCGAAGACGCTGGAGAGCCCGTCGCGCTCGCCGACGAAGCCCGCCTCGACGAGGTCGATCGCCATCAGCGCCATGCGGTTGGAGATGCCGGCATAGGCGTTCCGCACCGTGCCGCCCTCGAGCATGGTGCGCTTGGAGGAGGCGAGTGTGAGCGAGGAGGCGACGTTGATGGTCTCGCGGATGCGCGCGGCGTCATAGCCCAGCAGCTTGGCGACCGCGGCGGCGGCGCCCACCGTGCCCCAGGTGCCGTGTGGGTGCATGTCCGGCCGCAACGCGGCGGCGATGCCGATGCGGGCGCCGACCTCGTAGCCCAGGACCAGCGCTTCCATCACGGCCTTGCCGGAGAGGCCCTTGATCTCGCCCAGTGCCCACAGCGCCGGCAGCACATGGATCGCGGGGTGGCCCTTGGCGAAGCGGTTGCCCTCGTCCATCTCGAGGAAGGTGCCGGCCGTGCCGTTCAGGAAGGCGGCCGCGGCGGAGACGGCCTTCTTGTCGGTGCCTATCACGCTCGCCTCGCCCGCCGGGCTCACCGCGAGCTTTTCGGTCAGCGCCTGCATCTCGGGCTCGGCCGCGCCGCCCACGATGGCGCCGATCGTGTCGAGCGCGACGTAGGAGGTCTGCTCGATCGTCGCGGGCTTCAGCGTCTCGAAGCGGAAGCCCGCGATGAAGTCGCTCAGCGTGTCGAGCCAGCAGGCGGCCATGGGATCAGCCCATCGTCGTGTCGATATAGTGCCGCGCGACCTCACCCGGCGTCGCCTGCCAGGCGTTGCCGAAGCGCTCGATGCGGCGCAGCGCCTCGTCGAGGTACTTGATGCGGTGCGCCATGCCCATCAGCCAGGGATGGATCGACAGATTGAAGACCTGCCCGCCCTCGTGGTGCAGCAGCTCGAAGGCCTCGCCCACGATGTCGGGATAGCGTGTCGTCGGAATGCGGCGCAGCCAGAGCTGCTGCACGTCGTCCCATTCCGGCTGGTTGGGCAGCGAGACGAACTTGCGGCCGACCTTCATGCGGTAGGGCTGGTCGTCGTTCGGCCAGTCGAGCACGTAATCGAGGCCGGCGTCCGCGAGCAGGCCCGGCGTGCGCGCGCTCTCGCCATAGTCCTGGCCCAGCCAGCCCGTCGGTCGCTGGCCGGTCGCCTTCTCGACGGCCGCGATGGAGGCGGCGATCTCTTCCTTCTCCTCGGCCTCGCTCATCTTCGAGGTGATCATGCGGTTGGCCGAATGGCCGTGCGCGATGAACTCGTAGTTCCTCTTCCTGAACTGCTCGATCAGGTAGGGGTAACGCTCGCAGGCGAGCGCATTGACCGCGACACCGGCGCGGATCTGGTAGCGGTCGAGCACGTCGAGCACGCGGAAGATGCCGACCCGGTTGCCGTATTCGCGCTGCGTCCAGATGCGGTAGTCGGGATTGAAGCTGCCGTATTCTCCGACATAGCGCGGATCCTTGTAGGATTTCTCGTCGGCCAGCAGCTCCCAATATTCGAGATGCAGCAGCACGAACCACCCGACGCGCGCGTTCCTCGGCCAGTTGAGCTTGGGCCTCTTCGGCAACGGCGAATAGTCGTACCAGGGATTGTCCATCCCGGCGGGCAGGGGCGGCGGGTTCTTGGGAACAGAGGTCGCCATCCTACGCCTCCTTCCCGAGGTGCTGCTGGTATTGCTTCAGCCCGTTGGCGACATACCAGTCGAGGATCTCCTCGGCGGTGCAGACCCAGGCGTCTTTGTGCTTGCGGATATAGGCCAGCGCGCGGTCGAGATGCTTCAGCCGGTGTGGCGCGCCCATCATGTAGGGATGCAGCGCGATGCACATGACGCGGCCGTTCTCCGGTCCCTCGCGATAGACCGTGTCGAAATGGTCGATGATCATCTGCGCGAATTCCTCGGCCTCGACCGGCTGGCGGTAGATCAGCGCATCGTTGAGATCCATCGTGTAAGGCACGTGGATCAGCGTGCCGTGCTTGGTCGCGAGCGGCGTCGGCTGGTCGTCGTGATAGAAGTCGCAGAAATAGTCGAGGCCCGCCTCCTTCACGAGGTCGGGCGTGGCGAAGGTGTTGGAGATCGCGGGCGAGAACCAGCCGCGCAGCTTGCGGCCGGTGAGGCGCAGGTGCGTGGCCTTGCTGTGCTCGATGACCTCGCGCTCCTCCTGCTCGCTGTAGCCCCAGTGATAGCGCGTGTTGAAGTAGCCGTGGCTCATGTATTCCCAGCGGCGTTCTTCCATGGCCTCCAGGATCTCGGGATACATCTCGATCACCGACATCGAGAGCGAGACGGTGCAGCGGACATTGTGCTTGTCGAGCACCTCGAACATGCGCCACAGGCCGACCCGGTTGCCGTAGTCGCGGCCGCCGTAGCCCAGCACGTCGGGATGCGGCATGCG
>SCVT01000615.1 GCA_004296815.1 Reyranella sp.
CTCTCGCTGATCGCCGCCGCCGACATCCATCCCATCCAGAACCTTCGCGTCATGGGCTACCTGCGCGAGAAGTTCGGGCAGACCGAGGAGAGCGCTTTCGCCTGGTCGCGGCACTGGATCGAGACGGGCTTCGATGCCTACGAGGCGTCGATCGCGAAGGATCCCAAGACCGGCAGCTACAGCCACGGCAATTCGCCCACCATGGCGGACATGTGCCTGGTGCCGCAGGTCTTCAATGCCGGCCGCTTCAAGGTCGACATGAAGCGCTACCCGACCATCCAGCGCATCTTCGACACCTGCATGAAGCATCCCGCTTTCGACGCCGCGCAGCCTTCCAGGCAGCCGGACGCCGAACCGTGAGGAAAGCGCTCGTCGCTTTCGGCGTCGTCGTTGCCCTGGTCGGCATCGGCGCCGCGGCGATCCCGTTTGCCGAGGACTTCGCGGCGCGCCGCCTGAAGGACGGTCTGGCCCGGGAAGGCGTGCGCGCCGAGACAGTCAAGGTGAGCTTCCTCGACCGCAGCATCAGCCTGAACGGCGTCGCCGGCGGCCCGAACGCCGAGCTGACGATCGGCGACTGGGAGGCATCGGGCCTCGCCTGGCCGCTCGACGAGCTCTTGAAGGGACGCCTGCCCTTCGCCGGCTTGAGCTGGGGCGACCCGCTGCATGTGGCACGGCTCCGGCTTCGCAACTTCCGTCTCGCAGAGCCGAATGAGGCCGGTGGCTGGACGATCGGCGAGCTGACGGCCACCGGCGTCGACCTGCCGCGCTACGATGCGGTCTACGAGGGGCCTCATCGCAGCGAGGCCATGATCGCGAGACTCCTGGGTGCGCTCACGGTTGGTCGGCTCGAACAGACCGCGGTCGCGCATCATACGTTCGATGGCACGGTCTATTCGGCCGCAAGCATCGTCTTCGACGGCTACGTGCGCGGCCAGATGGAGACGTTGGAGGTAAAGGGCTTCGAGACCAGGGCCGCCAACACGCGGGCCGCGACGCTCACTGTCGCGGAGATTTCGGCGGCAGGCGTCGACCTGCGCCGCCCGATCAAGACCGCCTCGTCGATCGACTGGGAGCCGGGCACGCCGATCGGCCGCGTGCCGGTCGCCAGGGCGCGGCTGTCGGGCTTCGGCGGTGAGCTGCTGGGCCGCTACGGCGTTTCGCTCGGCAGCGTCACCAGCGAGACCACGCGAGAGAACGCCGACCTCAGCCGCTCGCGCACCACGGTCGAAGGCTTCGTCCTGGCGCCGTCGCTGCGCAGCGTCGAGGCGTTGGGCACGATGATGGTGCTGCAGGCGATGAACCTCAAGGAGGTGCGGCTGGGCTTCGCATGCGACACCGTCGACGATCATGGCCGCCGGCAGTTCAGGGTCGAGGCCTGTACGCTCAACGCCCCGGGCCTCGCGGACATCTCGCTCGCCGCGAGCGTCGTCGACGCCGACGAGGAGTTCTGGCGGGCGATCGACGAAGCCGACATCTTCGCCCTGCTGGGCACGAAGGCGGCGCTGGCGTCGGCCAAGCTGGTGGTCGCGGACAAGAGCCTGCTGCAGCGGGCCCTGCAGGCCAAGGCCACCTTCGGCGGCCAGACCCTGGCGGCCGAGCGGGCCGCGCTGGCCGCGGAAGTCCGGCGCTACCAGCCTCCCGACGTGCTGATCACCCAGGACATGAGCAAGCTGCAGGACACCATCGCCCGTTTCGTCGAGCAGGGCGGCACGCTGACCATCGAGGCCAAGCCACAGCCCACCCTCGGCTTCGAGAAGCTCGACTATCTGCTGAAGCCCGGCGCCGATCTCGTGAGTGCGCTCGGGCTCGTCGCGACGCTGGCGCGCTAGCTGCCCTTGCGCGCGTCGGCGATGAGCTGCTTCAGGGAGGCAGCGTCGACCGCACCAGGCACGAACTGCTTGCCGATCACGAAGGCCGGCGTCCCGCGCACGCCCAGCGCACCCGCCAGCGCCATGTTGCGTTCGATGATCTGGCGCAGCTTGGGATCTTCCATGTCCTTCTCGAGCTGGGCGACATCGAGGCCGACGGAAGCGGCGATCTCGAGGATCTTCTCGCGATCGAGCTTGCCGCCGAACTCCATCAGCGCGTTGTGCATCGCCTGGTGCTTGCCCTGCTTGACCGAGGCAAGCGCGGCCAGCGACGCAATGCGCGACGGCTCGCCGAGGATCGGCAGGTCCTTGTAGATCACCTTGATCTTGCCGTCGGCGCCGACCACCGACTTCATCGCCTGGTGGGCGCGCTTGCAGTAGGGGCACTGATAGTCGTTGAACTCGACGATCGTGACGTCGCCCGCCGGGTTGCCGCCGGTCGGGCTGCCGGCATCGCGGAACAGCTCGGCATCCTGCTGCACGATCGCCTTCTGGGCGACGGCGTCGCGCTGGTTGTCCTGCTTGCGCTCGAGTTCCTGCATCGCCTCGACGAGCACCTCGGGGTTGGCCATGAGGTAGGCGCGGATGCTCTTGGCGACATCGGCCGGCACGGCGGCACCGGCCGCGGCATCGGGCGACACGATGCGTCCGGGGAGGCTGGTGCGGGTTGCCGCGAGGACGCCGACCACGACGAGGCCGAGCACGAGAGCCATCATTAGCGAACGCATTGTCTTGTTCTCCGGGCCGGCTACTTGCGAGGCCGGCTGTTGATGTAGGCCTTGAGATCCTGTGCGCGCTGCCAGGCCGGAGTGCCGGCCTGCAGTTGGCGCGATGCCGCTTCCGCGTGGGTCTGCGCCTCGCTGCGCTGGCCGCGCAGGGACGCCATCTCGGCGCGGGCGAGGGAGGTCATACCGGGATTGTTGAGCTTCGAATAGCCCGACGCCATGAGGCGCCAAAGCTCGAAGCTGCCCGACTCCTGCTGCATGGCGTGCTCGAGGTTGCGCACGGCCTCGCGATCGTTGTCGGGATTGTTGACGTCGAGCAGGGCGCGCGCGAAGTCGATCTTGATGATCGCGGCGGCCGGCGCGAGCTGCACGGCCTTGCGGTAGGAGGCGAGCGACTCGGCGGCGCGGCCGTTCTCGTAGAGCATCTGGCCGCGCAATTCGTGGAAGTAGGGATCGTTGGGGTGTTCCTTCAGAAGCCCGTCGATCGTCAGCAGTGCGGAGCCGAGGTTGCCCTTGCGGTAGAGCGCGATGGCGCGGGCGTAGCGCGCCGGCAGGGAGCGGTCGGCCTCGGAGTAGCGCTGCATCGCGGCCTCGGGTGCGACGAAGCCATAGAGCTTCGCCACCATTCGCTGGTGCAGGTTCAGGAACTGCGGCGTGTCGGGCGTGTCCTTGTAGGGCGACCGGTCGGCCGCCTGTTCGAACGCAGCGATGCGCTCCGGAGTCAGCGGGTGAGTGGTCAGGTAGGGGTCGCGGCGGTTGATCGCGAGCTTCTCCTCGCGCTGCATGTAGCGCAGGAACTCGACCGTGCCCTTCGGCGACTGGCCGGTGCGCTGCAGGTAGCTGATGGCCGCCTGGTCGGCCGCGCTTTCCTGGGTCTGCGTGTACTTGAGGAACGACATCAGCGAGCCCGGCGCCATGGGCCGTGCGGTGCCGCCGCCGTGGCCCGCCGCACCGCCGCTGGCGGCGCCGCCCAGCGCGCCGCCCGCCATGGCGCCGCCGGCGAGGAGCGTCTCGAGGATCTGCAGGGTCGACAGGCTGCGCAGCTCTTCATGCATGCGCGCGAGATGACCGCCGGCGATGTGGCCGCTTTCATGGGCCATCACGCCGATGAGCTGGTTCGGCCGCTCGGTGCGCATGATCAGGCCGGTATTGATGAAGATGCGCTGGCCGCCCGCCACGAAAGCGTTGAGGGAGCCGTCCTGGACGAGCATGATCTCGACGCCGTTGGGGTCGAGGCCCGCTGCCTTCCAGATGGGAATGGTGAAGGTGCGGACCGTGCTCTCGATCTCGGCGTCGCGGATGAGATTGAGGCGTTGACCTTGCTGCGCCGTCGCGGCACGAAACGGCGCCAGCGCGAAGAGCGCCAGACAGATGAGGGTGGTGATGCGTTTGAACACGGTCGGCACGGGTCTTCGGCAGGCTAGGAACGGGCGGCGGCCGCGTCAATTGTGCTCGGCGGCCCTGGTCAGCGCCTTCTTGCTGACGGGTTGTGGCATTAGTGAGACGGACCGCTCGCGCGACCGCACCGAAAATGCCGAAAATCCGGCCGGTCTGGCGGCCAACACGCGCGGCCTGTCGAAAGTGACGAGGGGCGCTGCCTTTGCCGCCGCAACCGCCGAAGAGGGCCGCGCGGCCGAGGTCGGCCGCGACATCCTGCAGGCCGGCGGCAACGCCACCGACGCCGCGGTCGCCATGTATTTTGCACTGGCGGTGACGCTGCCGTCGGCGGCGTCGCTCGGGGCGTCGGGCGCCTGCGTCGTGCACAACGACAAGACCAAGAAGGCCGAGGCTTTCGTTTTTGCGCCGGTCGCCGCACCCGGCCCGATCAAGGGCCAGGCCTTCTCGGTGCCGTCCGGCGTGCGCGCGATCACCCTGATGCACGTCCGGCACGGCAGCCTGCGCTGGGAGCAGACGGTCTCGCCGGGCGAGCGCATGGCGCGGTTCGGCGTGCCGGTGTCGCGTGCGCTGTCGCGCGACCTCCAGGCCGGTGGCGCGCTGATCGGTGCCGACAACGAAGCCCGCCGCATCTTCGGCAGCGCGGCGGAAGGCACGAACCTGGTGCAGACCGACCTCGCCGCGACGCTCGCCGCGATCCGCCAGCGCGGCGGCGGCGAATTCTTCCAGGGCGCCTTCGCGCGCACCTTCTCCGAGCAGGTTACGACGGCTGGCGGCAGCCTGCCGTTCGAGACGCTGCGCAGCACCGTGCCGCTGGCGGCCGCGCCGCTTACCGAGACGCACTTTCGCAGCCGCGTCTACACGGCCCCTGCACCGGCGGCCGGCGCCGCGACCATCGCGGGATGGAAGGGCCAGCAGCCCGGCGGCGGCACGCCGGCCGATTCCGGCGGCTTCGCGGGCTTTGCCGCGGTCGACACCAAAGGCGGCGCAGCGGCCTGCGCTCTCTCCATGGGCCAGCTCTTCGGCGCGCGCGTCGTCGTGCCCGGCAGCGGCATCCTGATGGGGGCTCCCACGCCGGCGGCCGCGTCGGTCAGCCCGATGGTGATCGGCAATCCCGGCAACGGCGAGTTCACCTTCGCGGGCGCCGGCGGTGGCCTGCCGACGGCGGCGCAGGCGCTCGGCTACGTCGCGCGCGAAGTCCTCGACAACAGCCGGCCGCTCGGCAGCGTGCTGGCCA
>SCVT01000616.1 GCA_004296815.1 Reyranella sp.
CGATCTGGATGGAAGCCGGTGCCGACCTCGAGCAGGCTCGCGACGCGGCCGCCGAGCTCGACCCGGCCGGCGGTCGGCTCGAGGATGCGCGACAGGATCTTGAGCAGCGTCGTCTTGCCCGCGCCGTTGCGCCCGATGATGGCCACGACCTCGCCGCGCTTGATCTCGAAATCGACGTCGCGCAGCGCCCAGAACTCCTCGATCGTGTCGCCCTCGACCATGGCGCGGCCGCGCAGCATGTCGAGGCCTTTGCGCAGCGCGTTGCGCGCGCGCCGCATCAGAGCCTCGCCGAGGATGCCGTCGTACTGGACGTTGTGTCCGATGATGAACTTCTTGCCGAGCTTGTCGGCGCGGATGACGATGTCGGACATGGTCAGATGAGGTCCGCGAAGCCGCGCTCGGTGCGTCGGAAGGTGCGGATGCCGTACCACAGCATGCCGGCGGCGACGATGAGGCTGATGGCGAAGCCCGGCAAATAGAGCGGACTCGTGCCGCCCATGATGCACCAACGGAAGCCGTCGATGATCCCGACCATCGGATTGATGCTGTAGAGCAGCAGCCACTGATCGGGCACGACCTTGGCTGAAAAGCCGACCGGTGAGACGTAGAGGCCGACCTGGATGATGAACGGCAGGACGAAGCGGAAGTCGCGATATTTCACGATGGTCGCCGCCATCCAGACGGCAGGGCCGATCGCGACGATCACGGCCAGAACCACGAAGAACGGCAGCAGCACGATCTGCCAGCCCGGGACGACGCCGTACCAGGCCATGACGCCGGCGAGGATGACGAGGCTCACGAGGAAGTCGATGAGGGCCACGACCACGGTCGCCATCGGCACGATGAGGCGGGGGAAATAGACTTTGGTGATGAGCTGCGAGCTGCCGACCACGCTGCTCGATGCGTCGGACAGGATCGACGACACCAGCGTCCATGGCAGCAGGCCGGCCAGAACCATCACCGCGTAGGGCGTCTCGCCCTCGGTCGGCAGCTTGGCGATCTTTCCGAACACGATGGTGAAAACGACCATCGTCATGAAAGGACGCACGAAAGCCCAGGCCACGCCGATCAGGGTCTGCTTGTAGCGTACGGCGACGTCGCGCCACGCGAGAATCAGGAAGAGCTCGCGGTAGCGCCAGAGGTCCTGCCAGTATTGGCGGTCGGCGCGGCCGGCCTCGAGGACCAGCACGGGCGGCGCGGAACGGTCGTTCGTACTCATATACCGGACCTAATACGACGCGGTTGGGTCAGAAGGCGAGCGAGGAGTGCGCGCGCGGCGGCAGCGAAATGGCGCCGCCGGTACGGTTCCACCGCCGCCGGATCGGCCCTGCCCTTGCCGAGTTCGCCCAGGATGGCGGCCGCCAGCGCCGCGCGATCGGCGGGATCGACGATCACGCCGACGCGATCGGGGATGGCATCGGCCGTGCCGCCACCCTTTCCGCCGACGACCCGCAGGCCGCAGGCCGCGGCCTCGAGATAGACGATCCCGAACCCCTCTTCAGTGCTCGGCATCACGTAGAGATCGGCCTGGCGGTAGAGGTCGGGCAACTCCGCGTCGGGCACGTAGCCCAGGAAGCGCACCGCGCCGGCCGGCGCCAGCACTGCGGCCGCTGCCTCGAGGCGCTGGCGGTCGTCGCCATCGCCCGCCACGACGTGGACCAGGTCGGGATGATTTTCGCGCAAGGCACCGAGCACCGAGAACACCGCCTCGTGGCCCTTGTAGCGTTCGCTCGCCGCCAGGCGGCCGACGGTGAGCAGGATCGGGCCGCGGCCGAGCTGCAGGCGCTCGCGCAAGCCCTCCGGCGGCTGCCCGGGTGTGAAGACATCCTGCACCGTATCGGGCAGTACGCGCGCGCGCTCGGGCGGCAGGTCGACCCACGCCAGCAGGATGCGCCGGGTCTCGCGGCTGACGACGCTCACCAGGTCGGCGCGCTCGATCATGCGCCGGGCCATGGCGCGGCGATCCTTCCAGACGTCGGTGCCGTGCGCCTGCAGCCAGTAGCGGGCACCCAGCAGGCGCGCGATGGCGAAGGCGAGCGGCGCCATGAAGACGTGTCCGCAGAACACCACGTCGATCGGCCGGTGCCGCCACGCCGCGCCGAACGCGGCGAGCGAGAAGCCGAGACGGCTGAAGATCGCGGACTTCTGCACGACACCCTGAGGCAGGGCGAGGCCCGCGGCGTCACCCAGCCGCGGCAGGATGACGATCTCGGTGCCGCCTTCGGCCAGCGCCTCGAAGAGGTCCTGGTTGTAGCGTGCGATGCCGCCGCGGGCGCCGTAGCAGTCGCCGACGAGAGCGAGGATGCGCGCTGCCATCCTTTGCTAGGCCGCCGCCGGGCCGGCCCAGCCGGCACGCCAGACGCTGAGCGCCCAGTCGCGCGAGGCGGCGGAGAAATCGATTCCCGAGGAAGGCGTCCCCGCCGCCTCGCGCAGCCAGCGTCCGACCGGAGTCGAGAAGCCGGTCTTGGGCCGGTGCCGGATGCTGTCGGGCAGCGGCTGCGGAGGCACGTCGGCCACCGCGTCCTTGGCGTTCATCGCCGCGAGCGCCTCGCCCGGCGGAAGGGCGGCGAGGAAGAACGGGTCGACATAGGGCACGCGGATCTCGATCGAATGCGACATGCCCGCCCAATCGGCGTCGCGCAGGAGCTGGTTGCGCATGTAGAGCGCGGTCTCGAGCGCGGCAACGCGATCGAAGTCGCCGAGCGGCGCGCCGGCCTGCAACGCGGCGGCGATCCGGCTGAGCGGCGCCAGCCGGCGCAGCCCCTCCTCCACCAGTTCGCGATCGAGCACCTCGTCCAGTTCCCACGGCATGTAGACGCCGCGTCGCAGCAGGTAGGCACCGGCCCAGTCGCCGCCGTACTGCAGCACGCCCGGCGCTTTCGGGTGCAGGCCGAGACCCGCGGCGCGGGCCGCGGACAGCCCGTGGCGGGCGAGCACGCCCAAGCCTGGCAGCCACGACATGGGCCGCAGCCAGTGCACGCTGCGCGGCACATCGGTGAACGAGGGATAGCCGCCGAAGCACTCATCGGCGCCGAGCCCGCTCAGCGCCACCTTGATCCCGGCCTCGCGCGCGGCCTTGGCGACGAACCAGGTGTTGATGCCGTCGATGGTCGGCAGGTCCATCGCGTCGAGCAGCGCCGGCAGGTCCCGCTCGAACTCGGCGCGATCCACCGTGCGCACGATCTGGCGCGCGCCGTAGCGTGCCGCGACCTCGGCCGCGAGCGGCGCCTCGTCCTGCGCCAGGCCTTTGAACTCCGCGAAGGCGAGCGTCACCGCGGTGATATCCCGCACGCCCAACCCCGCCATGGTGCCGAGCAGGGCGCCGGAATCGAGACCGGCCGAGAGGAACACCGCGACAGGCACGTCGGCGACGAGATGGTGGCGCACCGAATCGCGCACCGCCTCGGCGAGCTGCACCCGCGCATCGCCGTTGCTCGCGCGCGTCGCCCGCTCGGTGAGCGCCGCGGCGACGTCGTAATAAGGCTGCGGCGTGCCCGGCCCGGTCGCGTCGACCGTGAGCGTCGTGCCGGCGGGCAAGGTGTGGATGCTGCGCCATACCGTGAAGGGCTCGGGCACGCTGCCGAAGAGATGGAAGCCCACGATACCGGCCGGATCTGGATCGCGTGGCACCGCGCCGCCGGCCAGCAGCGCCTTGGCCTGCGAGGCGAAGCGAACGGTCCAGCCGTCGTCCGCCCAATAGAGCGGCTTGATGCCGAGTGGATCGCGCGCCAGCAGCAGCGTGCGCTTTCCCGCGTCCCACAAGCCGAAGGCGAACATGCCGCGCAGGCGACGGACCATGTCCGCGCCGTACTCGTCGTAGAGCTGCAGCAGGACCTCGGTGTCGGACTCGCTCCTGAACCGGCGACCCTTCGACTGAAGGTCGGCCTTCAGCTCACGGTAATTGTAGATCTCGCCGTTGAAGGTGATGGTGAGACGCCCGTCGCTCGCGTGCATCGGCTGGGCGCCGCCCTCGGACAGGTCGATGATCGCGAGGCGGAGATGGCCGAAGCCGGTCCGGCCGTCGTCGCTCACCCACAGCCCGCTGCCGTCCGGCCCGCGCGCCTTCATGCGATCGTTCATGCGCACGATCTCGCCGCGGTCGACCCGGGGCGAGACGTCGAGATAGGCGTGGATGCCGGCTATGCCGCACATGGCTCGTGGCGAGTTTAGCGCGCCCCGGTGCCGCGGAACACCACGGCGAAGGTCCGGAGCACGATCACCATGTCGAGCCAAAGCGAGCAGTGCTTCAGGAAGTAGAGGTCGTATTCGAGCTTGGCGCGCATCGCGTCGGCCTCGTGGGCGTAGCCCTGGTTGATCTGCGCCCAGCCGGTGACGCCCGGCCGCACGATGCTGCGCAGCGCGAAGTATTCGATGTCGCGCACGTAGCCCTTCTCCAGCGAGGCCGCCTCGGGCCGCGGGCCGACCCAGCTCATCTCGCCGCGCAGGATGTTGAAGACCTGCGGCAGCTCGTCGAGCCGGCACGGCCTGAGGTAGCGACCGATGCGCGTGATCCGCGAGTCGGACGCGTTCGTGAAGCTCGGCCCGCCGGCGCCGTCGTACATCGTCCTGAACTTGATCATGCGGAACGGCCGGCCGCGGCGGCCGATGCGGGTCTGCAGGAAGAAGACCGGCCCCTGGCTGTCGAGCCGCACCAGCAGAGCCACGATCGCCAGCACGGGCAGGATCAGCGGCAGGAACAGCACAGTGAAGGCGAGCTCGATGCCGCGGCGTACGACCAGGTATTGACGCGACGGCAGCAGCGCGCCGAATTCGTTGGGTGTCAGGCCGCCGAGCGGCGTGCGCCCGGTCATGGTCTCGACGATGTAGCGACGGTCGAGGACCGGGACGCCGGCGATGGCGGCATCGGCCAGAGCCTCGATCTGCCCCTCCTCGAGTTCGCTGGCGAGATCGGCGACGATGGCATCGACCCTGAGGCCGCGTCCGCGCACCTCGGTGAAGTCGAGCCAGCGGCAGGTCGGCAAGCGCGGCATCGCGGCGATCGCGGATTTCGGCATCACGGCGTAGTTGCGCACAAGGAAGCGGGCGCGAAGCTGGGCGATCACGGCCATCCACAACACAGTGAGCAGGCCGGAGCCGAAAAGCTGAACGCGCGAATAGTCAAGACGCAGCAGCAGCAGGATGGCGGCGATCAGCGCGTAGGTGATCACGGCGATCGGGGCGATGTGGCTGGCGTTCAGCCCGGCGCCGGGAAAGGCATCGAGCCGGCGACCGCAGTACCAGACGATGACGTAGGCGAACGACGTGACGACGATGGTGAGTTCGGAAGCGTCGAACGCGCCGACGAACGGCTCGTCGACCGAGTAGATGGGGATCGGCAGGACGACGCAGAACAGGAAGCCCAGCACGGCATCGACCCAGGTCTCGATGAAACGCTGTGGCGCCGAACGCAGGCGCGGCTCGACGGTGGCCCGAGCCGGCTCGCCGGGAGGTGTCTCCGCACCCGCTGGAATCGCACTACGCACCCTGGCTCCCCATCGAGGACCGCGACGCGCCATTGAGAACCGCTCGCAACGGCAAGGCGCCGCTGCGACCCGTCATCATAGTCCCGTCATTCCCACAGGTATGCTCCCACAGCATACTTGCACCCGGACTGATTATATCTGCTCTATTCCCACGGCGTAAAGCCTTCCGGTGCATTGTCCCTGCGACCGAATGCCTGCGCCCACCCCATCCCCAGCAGGGCGCTGGTGACGAAGGCGATGGCGGGCATCTGCAGGCTGAAGTCGATCACGGAGTGCACGATCGGCACGGCGGCGATCGAAAAGGCCGCCACCGGCAGATAGCGGTAGGACAGTCGGCGGCGCAGCGCCCCCCGCAGGCAGATCAGCCAGGGAATGGCCACGACGGCCAGCGCCGGGATCGCCGCGATGACGCCCAGCTCGACCACGACCTCGAGCGGAGTGGAATGGGCGAGGTTGTTGGGGATGAGGATGCTGGCCGGCTGGAGGATCGTATAGATGTCGGCGAATCCACCCAGCCCCCAGCCCAGCCAGGGCGACAGCCAGATCGCCTTCAACCCGACGTACCAGATGCGCAGGCGCGAGAAGGAATCGCCGGCATCGGCGAACTTGGTGAGCAGGGCGCTGCCGGCGACGAGCCCGACCACGACGAACACGGCGAAGCCGGCGAAGAACACGCGGCCGAGGTCGGGCCGGGCTTTCCAGCGGCCGCGCATCAGCAGCAGGCCGAACGCCAGGGCGCCGACGGTGGTCGCCCCGAAGCCGGCGCGCGAGGCCGACATCAGCATGCCGCCCAGCATCAGGAAGATGGCGGCGATCTGGACCACGCGCGCGCCGGTGAACCAGTCGATGAGGCGGACATCCTCTTCCTCGTCGTGACCGTAGGGTGGATCGCTCTGCTTGTTCTTGCCGCTGAACAGAAGTGCCGCCGAGGCGATCACCGCCATGCCCATGTAGCAGGCGAACGAGTTGCTGCTGACGAAGGTGCCGCTCATCAGGCA
>SCVT01000730.1 GCA_004296815.1 Reyranella sp.
GTCGCCGCGCAGCTTCTCGATGTCGGCGCCCTTCTTGCCGATCACCACGCCCGGACGGGCGGTGTGGATCGTGACGCGGGCGCGCTTGGCCGGACGCTCGATGACGATCTTCGCGACACCCGCCTGGGCGAGCCGCTCGCGCAGCACCTTGCGGATGTGGATGTCCTCATGGAGCATCTTCGAGTATTCGCCGCCCTCGGCGTACCAGCGGGAATCCCACGTCCGGTTGATGCCGAGCCGCAGGCCGATCGGGTTGACCTTCTGACCCATTACTTGTCCTCCGCCTCGGCGCGCTCGCGCACCACGATGGTGAGATGAGCGAACGGCTTGACGATGCCTGCCGCGCGGCCACGGCCGCGGGTCTGGAAGCGCTTCATCACCAGGCCCTTGCCGACCGACGCCTCGGCGACCACCAGGCGGTCGACATCGAGGTTGTGGTTGTTTTCGGCGTTGGCGATGGCCGAGTTCAGCGCCTTCTTCACGTCGCGGGCGATCCGCTTCTTGGAGAAGGTGAGCTCGTTGACCGCGGTCGCGGCCTTCTTGCCGCGGATCGTGGCCGCGACGAGGTCGAGCTTGCGCGGGCTGATGCGCACGGCGCGCAGCACGGCCTTGGCTTCGTTGTCCGCCTCACGGCGGGGAGCGGATGGCTTGCTCATCGCGCGCTACTCCTTCGACACCTTCTTGTCACCGGAATGTCCGGTGAAGGTGCGGGTCGGCGAGAATTCGCCGAGCTTGTGACCGACCATTTCCTCGGTGACGTTCACCGGGATGAACTTCTTGCCGTTGTAGACGCCGAACGTCATGCCGACGAACTGCGGCAGGATCGTCGAACGACGCGACCAGGTCTTGATCACCTCGCTGCGGATGCTGCCGCGCGACTTCTCGGCCTTCTTGATCAGGCTGCCTTCGACGAAGGGGCCCTTCCAAACGGAGCGTGCCACTGTCTATCTCCTAGCGCGTCGCATGCCGGCGGCGGATGATCATCTTGTCCGTCGCCTTGTTCTTGCGGGTCTTCTTGCCCTTGGTCGGCTTGCCCCACGGCGTGACCGGGTGGCGGCCGCCCGAGGTGCGGCCTTCGCCGCCGCCGTGCGGGTGATCGACCGGGTTCATGGCGACGCCACGGACGGTCGGGCGGATGCCCAGCCAGCGGGCGCGGCCGGCCTTGCCGATCACGGTGTTCTGGTTGTCCGGGTTGGACACGGCGCCGACGGTCGCCAGGCACTCGCCCGACACCAGGCGCAGCTCACCCGAGTTCAGCTTGATCTGGGCGTAGCCCGCGTCCTTGCCGACGAGCTGGGCGTAGGTGCCGGCGGAGCGCGCCAGCTGGCCGCCGCGGCCCTTCTTCAGCTCGACGTTATGGACGATCGTGCCGACCGGCATGTTGCCGAGCGGCATGGCGTTGCCCGGCTTGATGTCGACGCGCTCACCCGACACGACCTCGTCGCCCGCCTTCAGGCGCTGCGGCGCCAGGATGTAGGCGAGCTCGCCGTCCTTGTACTTGATCAGCGCGATGAAGGCCGACCGGTTGGGGTCGTACTCGAGCCGCTCGACCGTCGCCGTCATGTCGAACTTGCGACGCTTGAAGTCGACCAGGCGCAGACGGCGCTTGTGACCGCCGCCCATGTGGTGGCTGGTGATGTGGCCGTGGTTGTTACGGCCGCCGGTGTTGGTCTTGCCGCGCGTCAGTTCCTTGACCGGCTTGCCCTTCCAGAGGCCGGTACGGTCGACGATGACCAGCTGTCGCAGCGACGGCGTGATCGGCTTGTATGTCTTCAAGGCCATTGTTGATTCCCCCGTCCTACAGGCCTGTGGTCACGTCGATCTTGTGACCATCGACCAGCGAGACGATCGCCTTCTTCCAGTCGCTCCGCAGGCCCGGACGGCCGCGGAAAACCTTGCTCTTGCCCTTCACGGTGACGGTGTTGACCGACTTCACCTTGACCTTGAACAGGCCTTCGACGGCCTGCTTGATCTCGGGCTTGGTGGCATCCATCGACACCCGGAAGGTCACCTGGCCGTGCTCGGAGCCGTTGGTGGTCTTCTCGGTGATCAGCGGCGAGCGGATGACTTCGTACATCCGCGCGCGCGAGGTGGTTCCCGCCACATACCGCTTGGCGCTCATTGCAGACGCTCCTCGAGGTGCTTCACGGCATCCTTCGTCAGCACGAGCGTGTCGCGGCGCAGGATGTCGTAGACGTTCGCGCCCTGCTGCGGCAGCACATCGACATGGGCGATGTTGGCCGCCGCGCGGGCAAAGTTGGTGTCGATCTCGGCGCCGCCGATCACCAGGACGCTGGTGACGCCGAGCTTGCCGAAGTGGCCCTTGAGCTTGGAGGTCTTGGGCTCCGAGAGCGTCGCGGCATCGACCACGATCAGCTTGCCCTCGGCCGCCTTGGCCGACAGCGCGGTGCGCAGCGCGAGCTTGCGGACCTTCTTCGGCAGGTCGCTGGCATGGCTGCGCACGACCGGACCGAACGCCTTGCCGCCGCCACGGAACTGCGGCGCCGCTTCGTTGCCGTGACGGGCGCGACCGGTGCCCTTCTGGGCGTACATCTTCTTGGCCGTCGCCGTGATCTCGGAACGGCCCTTGGTCTTGTGCGTGCCCTGCTGGCGGCGCGACAGCTGCCACACCACGCAACGCTGCAGGATGTCCTGGCGGACGGGGACGGCGAACACGGCGTCGGCGAGGTCGAGCTCGCCGGCGCTGCCGCCCTCGATGGTCTTAACGGAGATCTTCATGATCCTACCTCAGGCCGCCGGTGCGGCGGCTTCGGCGGCCTTGCGCAGGCCTGCCGGATACGGCGCATCCTTGGGACGGGCGCGCTTGGACGCGTCCTTGACGATGATGTAGCCGTTGGCCGGGCCGGGAACGGCGCCGGACACCAGCAGCAGGCCCTTCTCGTCGTCGACGGCGACGACCTTGAGGTTCTGCGTGGTCACCCGCTCGTGGCCGTAGTGGCCGGCCATCTTCTTGCCGGGGAACGTGCGGCCGGGATCCTGGCGGTTG
The DNA here is from genome assembly GCA_004296815.1 of Reyranella sp. Taxonomy (GTDB): domain Bacteria; phylum Pseudomonadota; class Alphaproteobacteria; order Reyranellales; family Reyranellaceae; genus Reyranella. Next base: position 3,008 of record SCVT01000730.1, read on the forward strand.
CCGGTCGAGCCGTGGCTGCGATGCGAGACCGACACGCCGTGGCTGGCCTCGAGGCCGTGGAAGTTCCAGCGGACCATCGAGCCGGTGAAGCCGCGGCCGATCGTGGTGCCAATGACGTCGACGAACTGGCCCGGCACGAAGTGGCTGGGCACCAGCTCGGCGCCGACCTCGAGCACGGCGTCCTTGGCGACGCGGAACTCGACGAGCTTCTTCTTCGGCTCGACCTTGGCCTTGGCGAAGTGACCGCGCATCGGCTGCGTCACGTTCTTGACCTTGGCCTTGCCGTAGCCGAGCTGCACAGCGACGTACTTGTCCTTCTCTTCCGAGCGGACGGCGACGACCTGCAGATTGTCCACCTTCAGAACGGTGACGGGCACGTGCTCTCCCGCGTCATTGAAGACGCGGGTCATGCCGACCTTCTGGGTGACGAGACCGCAACGCATGGTCCTGTTCCTTCTTCCCTGTCCGCCGCTTACGAGCCGAGCTTGATCTCGACGTCCACGCCGGAAGCGAGGTCGAGCTTCATCAGCGCGTCCACCGTCTGCGGCGTCGGATCGACGATATCGAGCACACGCTTGTGCGTGCGGATTTCGAACTGCTCACGCGACTTCTTGTCGATGTGCGGCGAGCGGTTGACCGTGAACTTCTCGATGCCGGTAGGCAGCGGGATCGGGCCGCGCACCTGCGCGCCCGTCCGCTTGGCCGTGCTCACGATCTCGCTCGTCGACGAATCGAGTACGCGATGATCGAAGGCCTTGAGCCTGATCCGGATGTTTGTGCTGTCCATGGCCATGATGTTCGCCTTGTCGCGTCAGGTGTTACTTAACGACTTTGGTGACGACGCCGGCGCCGACGGTACGTCCGCCCTCGCGGATGGCGAAGCGCAGGCCCTCGTCCATGGCGATCGGCTGGATCAGCTCGACCACCAGCCGCGCGTTG
>SCVT01000617.1 GCA_004296815.1 Reyranella sp.
CACATGATGTTGCCGCCCATCATGTCCTGCAGCGCCGGCATCGAGCCGCGATAGGGGACGTGTTCGACGTCCATGCCGCCGACCGACATCTTGAGGTACTCGCCCGCGAGATGCGTGATGCCGCCGGCGCCCGACGAACCGTAGGAATACTTGCCGGGATTCTTCTTCATCAGCTCGACCATGCCCATCAGCGTGTCGGGCATCGAGGGATGGGCCACCACGACCAGCGGGTTGACGCAGATCGAGGAGATCGGCGTGAAGTCCTTGATCGGGTCGTAGAGCGGCTTCACGAACGCCGTCGGGTTGATCGCGTGCGTCGAGGACGGCGCGAACAGGAACGTGTAGCCGTCGGCCTTGGCGTTCTTCACCTCGACGGCGCCGATCGAGCCGGCGGCGCCGGCCTTGTTCTCGACCACCATGTTCTGGCCAAGCAGGCCGGTCATCTTCTCGGCGACCATGCGGCCGATGATGTCGGTCGGGCCGGCCGGCGGGAACGGCACGACCAGCCGCATCGGGCGGTCCGGATACTTGGCCTGGGCGCGGACGATCGACGGAGCGACGAGCGCGCTGGCGCCCGCGGCCAGCAGGTGGCGGCGTTTCATGTTCATTCCTCCCTTACTTCAGCGTCTCGTTGAACAGCTCGATCATGGCGTTCCACGAACGGCGATCCGTCGCTTCGTGGAAGAAGAAGCCCTTCATGCCGCGCGCGTCGGCGGCCGGGTTGGTGAAGCTGTGACCGGCGCCGCCGTAGAGTTGCAGGCGCCAGTCGATGCCGGCCGCCTTCATCTCGCTCTCGAACGCCGCGCGCTGCTCCGGCGGGATGATCGGGTCCTCGGCGCCGATGCAGACCAGCACCTTGCCCTTGATGTTCTTGGCGTCCTGCGGCCGCGCGGTGGCGAGGCCCGAGTGGAAGCCGACCACCGCCTTCACGTCGGCGCCGCTGCGCGCGATCTCGAGCGAGGTTGTGCCGCCGAAGCAGTAGCCGATGGCCGCGAGCCGCGCGGGATCGACCTCCTTCTGAGCCTTCAGCACGTCGAGCGCCGCCAGGGCCCGGGCACGGATACCGGTCGCGTCGGCGATCCAGCCGGAGATGCGCCGCATGCGCTCCTCGGCATCGTCGAGCGGCTTGCCGTCGCCGTGATAGTCCATGGCGAAAGCGGCGTAGCCCAGAGCCGCGAGGCGCGCGGCAATTTTCTTGGTGTGCTCGGTGAGGCCGGGGCCTTCGTGGCAGACCAGCACGCCGGCGCGGCGGCCGGGCTTGGTGTCGTCCACGACATATTGCCCGACCAGCCGGGCACCGTCGGCCCGGTACTCGATGTCCTGGGTGCGCATTGCTTGTTGTTTCCTCCGTCTTGGGCGGACAGTAGCGGAGCGCGCTTGACCCGCCAACGACCCGCCGCCACGGGCCAGACGGTCTAGAAATCCCGGCATAGAAACCCTTGCCGGCAAGCCTCAATTGCGCGGCAGGAACCCTTCGTATAAACAGGCGCCATGTCGCAATTCTTTCTCCCCGCCGCGCCCTGTGCGCGATGTATCGAGGTCTGAGGCCCGCTCGGGCCCGGTAGCCTGCGTTCGCATCTGATTCGGGAGAAAGGGGCGATGTCCCTCGTCGTTTACAACACGCTGTCGCGCGAGAAAGAGCCGTTCGAGCCGCTCGATGAGAGCCACGTGCGCCTCTATGTCTGCGGCCCGACCGTCTACGACTACGTGCACATCGGCAACGCGCGGCCCGTCGTGGTGTTCGACGTGCTCTACCGCCTGCTGCAGCGGCGCCATCCGAAGGTGACGTATGTCCGCAACATCACGGACATCGACGACCGCATCATCGTGCGCGCGGCCGAGAACAAGGAGAGCATCGAGGCGCTGACGACACGCACGGGTGCCGCCTACCAGGGCGACATGGCACGTCTCGGCGCGCTGCCGCCCAGTGCCGAGCCGCGGGCTACCGAATATGTCGGCCAGATGGTGGCGTTGATCGAGCGCCTGGTCGCGCGCGGTCACGCCTACGCCGCCGAAGGCCATGTGCTGTTCAGCGTGCCGAGCATGGAAGATTACGGCCGCCTGTCGCGGCGCTCGCGCGACGAACTGATCGCCGGCGCCCGCGTCGAGGTTGCGCCCTACAAGAAAGACCCCGCCGACTTCGTGCTGTGGAAGCCGTCGACCGACGCGCAGCCGGGCTGGCCGAGCCCGTGGGGCCGCGGCCGCCCGGGCTGGCACATCGAGTGCTCGGCGATGAGCGGGTCGCTGCTGGGCGAGACCTTCGACATCCATGCCGGCGGCCTCGACCTCATCTTCCCGCACCACGAGAACGAGATCGCGCAGAGCCGCTCGGCCTTCGGTCACGCCATGATGGCGAAGTACTGGATGCACAACGGCTTCCTGAACATCTCCGGCGAGAAGATGAGCAAGTCGCTCGGCAACTTCTTCACCGTGCACGAGCTGCTCGACCAGTATCCCGGCGAGGCGATCCGGCTGCTGCTGCTGTCGGCGCATTACCGTCAACCGCTCGACTTCACGCACGAGGGCCTCGTGCAGGCGAAGGCGACGCTCGATCGTTGGTACGGTGCGCTGCGCGGCAAGACGCTCGCGCCCGTGGCGATCCCGCAGGCCGTCGAGGACGCGCTGTCGGACGACATCAACACGCCGCTGGCGATCAGTGCGCTGCACCAGCTGCGCGATCCGTCGGAGCTGAAGGCGGGCGCGAATGCGCTCGGCCTGCTGCAGCAGGATGCCGAGGCGTGGTTCCGCTGGACACCTGCCGCGGCGGCCGACGGTCCGTCGGACACCGAGATCGAGGCCGCGATCGCCGCCCGTCAGGCGGCACGCAAGGCCAAAGACTTCAAGGAGTCCGACCGCATCCGCGACGACCTGAAGGCAAAAGGCGTGATCCTCGAGGACGGGCCGAAAGGCACGACCTGGAAGAGGGGCTAGGCGCATTCACATGCGCCGGCGGGCGGCAGCGCCTTCTGAGGCGCGAGAGTCCGCTCGGTTCAGAAAGGGCGAGAGCTAGGCCCTCGGCATCGGGCGTTCCGCGCCCAGCTCGTGGCACTTGATCTCGACCGATTTGGGCTTCAGTGCGCGAAGGCCCTTGAGGAACGCCGCCATGTGCGGCGTCGCGAAATGATCCCTGAGCGCCTGCTCGTCCTTCCACCATTCGCGCACGCGCATCAGGCCGGGCTCGAGCATGTCGAAGGCGTAGTCGTAGCCGGCGCAGCCGGGCTCGCGGCGCGACGCCTCGATCATCGGCTGCGCAACGGCGCGCACCTCGTCGGCCTGCGCGGGATCGAAACGGGCATCGGCGAGAACGATCAGCATGGTGGTCTCCTTCAGCGTTTCTCGAAGATGACACTCTGCACGGCGCGACCGAAATAGCCCTTGGCATCCGCGAGCCGCGCTGCGGCGATGCCGACGGAGTCCGGGCCGACCCAGGTTTCGGCATCGAGCAGGATCCAGTCGCCGACCGGCTCGCGGCCGAGGCTGACGCTCAGGTCGGCGTTGATGAAGGTCCAGTCGCTCATGTCGAAGACCGACGAGGTGCCGTTGCAGAAATCCGCGGCGATGACGGCGCGCATAAGCGGCGAGATGGCAGCACCCGCCACGATCGGCCGCGTCGCGCGATACCAGACCGCCGCCGGGCCGGGGATGCGGAAGCCGCCCTTGGCGGTGCGCATCTCGATGCCCTTGAGGAACGGAGTCTCGGTCGCGAAGAAGTCGGGTGGGCTGCAAAGCTCGGGCATCGGCAACTCGACCGGCGGGCCGCTGGCGATCGCCGGCATCTCTCGCGGCTCGCTGCGCATGCGCAGCGCGCTCGCGCGTACGACCTCGGTCCCGTCGGCCAGCAGGCGGATCGACACGAGCTGGATCTTGCGGCCCTCGCGGACGATCTCGGTCGCGATGGCGAGCGGCGCCACCGGCACGGGCCGCATGAGATCGACGGTGAGGCGCACGACGCGCATCGGCACGGGCGAGGGGAGCTGCTCTACGGCCCAGCAGATCAGCGAGGAGGGTGCCGCCCCGTGCTGCAGCTTGGGGTTCCACGGCCCGCCGGCGAAGGCGCTCGTTTCGGCGGTGACGCCCTCGACACGGTAGATCGACTCCATACTCGAAACTCCAGACTGCGGTTGCGCCGCTTTCATAGGTGGCGTGCGTTCGGTCGTCGATGACCTCGTGGGTATTGACGGTCTCCCGTATTTAACATATCTGTTAAATATGGATACACTCTCCCAGACCTTCTCAGCCCTCGCCGATCCGACGCGGCGGGCGATCCTCGCGCGGCTGGCGACCGGCGCCGCGACGGTCGGCGAGCTCGCCGAGCCGTTCGACATGTCGCTGCCGGCCGTGTCGCGGCACCTCAAGGTGCTGACCGACGCCGGCCTGATCGAGCGGTCGACGGAGGCGCAGTGGCGGCGCTGCTCGCTGCGTGGCGAAGGGTTCCGGGCGGCGGCCGGCTGGATCGAGTTCTACCGGAAGTTCTGGGAACAGCGGTTCGACCGACTCGACGCCTTCCTGAAGCGGACAGACCCCGAAGCGACGAAAGGAAAGACCCGTGCCCGACGCAAGAATTGACGACCGCACGCTCCACGTCAGCCGCATCTTCGATGCCACGCGCGAGCGCGTGTTCGACGCCTGGACGAAGCACGACCACTTCGTGCAATGGATGTGCCCGCCCGGCGTCGACATCACCCTCTGCGAGATCGACGTGCGGCCGGGCGGCGCTTGGCGCATCGACGGCCGCAACGCAGACGGCGACTTCTCGATGTCCGGCGTCTATCTCGAGGTCGTTCGGCCCGAGCGCCTCGTCTTCACCTGGGCGCATCATGCCGACGGCCATTGCGCCGGCCCACGCGGCCACGAGACGACCGTGCGAGTCGAGCTGCGCGCGCTCGGCAACCGCACCGAGCTGACCCTGATCCACGGCCCGTTCGCCGACGATTCGAGCTTCGGCGGTCATCAGCAGGGCTGGGCCGGCTCGCTCGACAAGCTCGACGCTTTCATCAGGAGGACCGCATGACCGCACACCCTGTCGTCTCCCATGCCGAATGGGTAGAGGCGAGCAAGGCGTTGCTCGCCGAGGAAAAGGAGTTCACCCGACTGCGGGAGAATCTCGCGCGCAAGCGTCGTGAGCTGCCCTGGGAACGCGTCGACAAGAGCTACACGTTCGATGCCCCGGAGGGCCGTGTCTCGCTGGCCGACCTGTTCGGCGGCCACAGCCAGCTCCTGGTCTATCACTTCATGCTCGGGCCCGACTGGAAGGAGGGCTGCCAGGCCTGCTCGTTCTGGGCCGACAATTTCAACGGCATCGACATCCATCTCGCCCATCGCGACACCGCGCTGGTCGCGATTTCGCGCGGGCCGCTCGCTAGCATCGAGGCCTACAGGAAGCGCATGGGCTGGACGTTCCGCTGGGTGTCGTCGGCTGGCTGCGACTTCAACTACGACTACGGCGTCTCGCGTCGGCCCGGCGAGAAGACGATCGACTACAATTTCGGCAAGACCCAGGAGAACATGGACGAGAAGCAGGGCTTCAGCGCGTTCCGGCGCGGCGAGGATGGCTCGATCTATCGCACCTACTCGACCTATGCGCGCGGCGTTGAAATGCTGAACGGCACGTACCATCTGCTGGATCTGACCTCGAAGGGCCGCGACGAGGAGGGACTGCCCTGGCCGATGGCCTGGGTGAAGCGGCACGACCGGTACTAGGAGCTTCCATGCCCCATACGGCGACCTGGAACGGCAAGGTGATCGCGAGCAGCGAGGAGACGCGCGAAGCCGACGGCTACCGTTACTTCCCGCGCGAGGCCGTGAAGATGGATCTGCTCAGGATCTCGCCGAAGACGGCACGCGATCTCGAATGTCCGCACGGTGTGCAGTTCTACGACGTCGTCGAGGGCGACAGGACGAGCAAGCGTGCCGCGTGGTCCTACGAGGCGCCGCAGCTACGCCTGAAGCCGGTCGATCACTGGATCGGCTTCTGGGAGGATGTGAGCGTCGCCTGAAGCACAAAAGAAAACGGCCGGCTTAAGCCGGCCGTTCTGATCTGGATTGGCGCTCGCTTCAGCGCGCCGGCGAGATCGCCGTGATCATCAGCGGCGTCGCCATGCCGATGACGACGTCGCCCACCTTGATCTTCTTCAGCATGTCCTGCTTGGCGATCGTGTTCGCCGCGTAGGTGCGCACCGGGCCGCCGTTACCCGAGATCACCTGCACGGTGTTCTTGGCGAGATCGACGCCGACCACGGTCAGCGTGAAGCGGCCGGCCTCGACGTCGGTCTCGTTCGGCGTCTTGGCCATCTGGTCCTTGCGGGCCAGCTGCGAGCCCGGGCCCTTCTGGCGCAGGTTCAGCATGGTGATGACCTCGGAGTAGGTCACGTTGGCCATCGAACCGTCCTGGATCGCCGCCAGGTTGCCGGCACCGTCCGTCACGGGGAGGATGACGAGCTGGCCGGTCGGCGAGGTGAAGGCGACCGTCTTGCTCTCGGGGTCGACCGTCTCGATCTTGACGCGCTGCGTGACCGTGTCGCTGAACGCCACGCCCTCGCGCGGCACGGCGGTCACCTGGGCGGATGCCTGCTCGGGGAGGGTTGTCCCGATCGCCAGAACTGCGGCGACCATGGAGAAACCCGCGGCCAACTTCGTCGAACGGATCGTCATTTGCCGTGTACCTCGTGAAACCCTTAACGCGCCGGACAATAGCGATCCGAAGCGCCGACGCAACCTCCAAGGCCGCCGCCCCAGCGGCCAATCACGCGGATTTCAGCCGATATGGGCCAGGACAGCCCGGGCGACGGCGTCGGGCTGGTCGAGATAGGCCAGATGCCCGGCCCCTGCGACGGTCTCGACACGCGTTTTCCCATTGATGGCGCCGGCGAATTTCGCCGCATAGCTCGGTGGCAGCAGGGCATCGCCCTCGCCCCACAGGATGAGCGTCGGCGCCGCGATCAGCCCGAGTCGCTTCTCCAACCGAGTGTTGCCGAGCGGCCAGAAGGCGCGCGCCGCCGCTTCCGAGGCACGGGTCATCTCGATCGGCCATTCGACGGAGTTCGCTCCCTCGGGCGCAGCGACCAGCTCGCTCCATCTTGCAGGATCGGCGCACATGAGGCCGGGCAGCACGTCCTTGCGCTGCGCCCAGGGGTCGGCGGCCGGCTCCTTGTCATCGAACAAGCCGAACGGCGAGATCAGCACCAGCTTCGCCACCCGGTCGGGGAAGATCGCGGCCATTTCGGCGGCGAACGCGCCGCCCACCGAGGCGCCCACCAGGTCGGCGCCGGCGAGTCCCGCCTTGTCGACGAGCTGGCGCACCGCCAGCACCCAGTCGAGATGCGTGTCGAGTTCGGTGTGTCCCATCGCCCCGGGATAGCCCGGCAGCGACGGCGCGATCACCGTCCGCGTCTCGGCGAGCCGGTCGAGGAAGGGCAGCCAGCGCGGCAGGCCGCCGAGGCCCGCGAGGAAGCCGAGCTTGGGACCTTTGCCCTTGGTCCAGACGCGGCACGCGTGGCCGTTGACGTCGACCGTCGTGGTTCGTGGTTCTGACAAGGGACTACTCCGCGGCGACGGTCTGCGGACGGAAGGCGGGGATCGCCGCACGCTGCGCCTTCGCCATCGGCTTGGGCCACCATTCGTGCTGCCATTCCTCGAACAGGTCCTTCACCTTCGGCATGACCTTCTCGGCGAACAGCCGCGTGTTGTACTTGGTCGTTTCCTTGCTCATGTTGCCGTACTGCAGGAGCAGCATCAGGTTGCCGACATTGAGGCTGATGCCGACGTGGCGGATCTGCTCGACCACCTCGTCGGGCGAGCCGATCAGCACGTAACCGCCGTCGACGATGTCCTTCATGTTGGTCGCCTTCAGCGCCGCCTTGGTCGCCGGATTGGCGACGTCCGCGGCCTTGCTCACCATGCTCTGGATGCCGGCGCGCTGCGTCGCCTCGGTCGTGTAGCCCGGCGGCGTGGCGAAGCGCGGATCGATGTGCAGGCAGCGGCCATAGAAGTATTCGGCCGGCTCGCTGTAGAGGTCGAGCGCCTGCTGGCGGCTCTCGGCGACGCCGACGAACTGCAGGAAGCCCGCGCGGTACGGGTTCCGGTCCTTGCCGAGCTTCTCCATCTCCTTCCAGAAACCCTGCATCGTGTGCAGGCCGGCCTTGTAGCCGTAGTAGGAGAGGTAGCAGTAGACGTAGTCCATCTCCGCGCACCACCGCCACGTCTCGACCGAGCCGCCGCCCGGGATCCAGATCGGCGGATGCGGGTCGTTCTGGATCGGGCGTGGCCAGATGTTGACGTAGCGCTGCTGGTTGTAGCGGCCGTTGAAGGCGAAGGTCTCCTTCTCGGTCCACGCCTTCTTCACGAGATCATGCGCCTCGAGATAGCGCTCGCGCAGCAGGCTCGGATTCTGGCCGTAGGCGTAGCAGGTGTCCATCGGCGAGCCGACCGGGAAGCCCGCGATCAGGCGGCCGCCCGAGATGCAGTCGATCATCGCGAACTCTTCGGCGACGCGCGTCGGCGGATTGTAGAGCGCGAGGCTGTTGCCCATGACGCAGAGCGCGGTGTCGGTGGTGCGGCGCGCGAGCGACGAGGCGATCAGGTTGGGCGAGGGCATCAGGCCGTAGCCGTTCGAGTGATGCTCGTTCACGCAGACGGCGTCGTAGCCGAGCTCGGCGGCGTATTCGAGCTCGTCCATGAAGTCGTTGTACATGTGATGCGCGCGGCGCGGGTCGAACAGCGAGGAATGGATGTCGACCCACACGCTGGGGTGCTTCTTGTTGAAGTCGGCGGGAAGCTCCGTGTACGGCATGAGGTGGAACCACATGAGCTTCATGGCGTGTTCTCCCTGAACTCGGGCCGTCCGTGGCAATCAGATTTTGGTAAACGACCGTTTACCTCCGAAGCCTGCCCCTCGGCCAACCTGTGTGCAATGTGGGATTTCCGCAGGACGGGGGTAATTTTATTGTTTTTCCCCTGCGTCAATCTTTCTGATTAGTATTTTGTGCGTTGCAATCTCGCGCACGCAACAATAGCTTCGCTGCATTGCAGGAGGCCTAGCCATGTCCGTTGTCGCTTTCGCACCCCGCCAGCATCCGACGGCGAACCAGCCCAAGAAGGATCTCTACGAGATCGGCGAGATCCCGCCGCTCGGGCACGTGCCGAAGAACATGTATGCCTGGGTGATCCGGCGCGACCGTCACGGTCCGCCCGAGCAGTCCATGCAGCTCGAGGTCGTGCCGACGCACCAGATCGGCGAGGACGAAGTGCTGGTCCTCGTGATGGCTGCGGGCGTCAACTACAACGGCGTGTGGGCGGGCCTCGGTCTGCCGATCTCGCCCTTCGACGTGCACAAGCAGCCGTTCCACATCGCGGGCTCCGATGCCTCGGGCATCGTCTGGGCGGTCGGCGCAAAGGTGAAGCGCTGGAAGGTCGGCGACGAGGTCGTCATCCACTGTAACCAGGACGATGGCGACGACGAGGAGTGCAACGGCGGCGATCCGATGTTCTCCACCAGCCAGCGCATCTGGGGCTACGAGACGCCGGACGGCTCCTTCGCCCAGTTCTGCAAGGTGCAGGCCCGCCAGCTCATGAAGCGGCCGCAGCATCTCACCTGGGAGGAGAGCGCGTCGTACACGCTCACCCTCGCCACGGCCTATCGCATGCTGTTCGGCCATCGCCCGCACATCCTGCGTCCCGGTCACAACGTGCTGGTGTGGGGCGCCGCGGGCGGCATCGGCTCGATGGCGGTCCAGCTCATCGCCACCGCCGGTGCCAACGCGATCGGCGTCATCTCCGACACCTCGAAGACCGACTTCGTGATGAGCCTCGGCGCCAAGGGCGTCATCAACCGCAACGACTTCGATTGCTGGGGCCAGCTTCCCGACGTCGACGACCAGAAGGGCTATGCCGAGTACATGAAGAAGGTGCGCAAGTTCGGCGCCGCCATCTGGGAGCATACCGGCAAGGGCAACGACGTAGATTTCGTGTTCGAGCATCCCGGCGAGCAGACCTTCCCGGTGTCGTGCAACATCGTGAAGCGCGGCGGCATGGTGGTCTTCTGCGCCGGCACCACCGGCTACAACCTCACCATGGACGCGCGCTTCGTATGGATGCGCCAGAAGCGCATCCAGGGCAGCCACTTCGCCAACCTGCTGCAGGCCAGCCAGGCCAACCAGCTGGTGATCGAGCGCCGCATCGATCCCTGCATGGGCGAGGTCTTCGACTGGGCCGACATTCCGAAGGCCCACACCAAGATGTGGAAGAACCAGCACAAGCCCGGAAACATGGCGGTGCTCGTCTCCGCCAAGCGCCCCGGCCTGCGCACCCTCGAAGACGCGCTGGACGACTGATGATCCTCGACAATTTGCTCGGCCTCGCTGCCGAGGCCGAGAGCGCGGCCGATCGCCATGAGACGGCCGCCCGCGAGGCCGTGCGCAAGCTCGTGGCGCCGCAGGGCAAAGTCGATCCGAAGCTGCTGGAGCGCGAGCAGTTCGCCGCCCATGGCTATGCGTGGATCGCGACCTACGTGGCGGCGCTGCGCCAGATGCGGCGCTGGGCCGAGGCCGGTCATGACGGCGAGCTGGAGAAGCTGATCCTGCAGTCGGCGTTCGGCGAATATCTCGCGCAGCTCAAAGGCGGCATCGCGATCAGCCAGGTCGAGATCGTGCGGCCGGGCGATCTCGGCCTCGACGGCTCGACTTTGGAAACGCCGGCTGTTGCGAAGCTGATCGCGGCCAACACGGCCGCTGTGCGCGGCCGCATCGCCGAGTTGATCGCCGATGGACTCGACACCGGCGGCTTCGGCGCGCTGGGCCTCGACGACGAGGCACTCGAAGAAGTGCGCCGCCAGTTCCGCCGCTTCGTCGACAGCGAGGTGGCGCCGCATGCCCACGGCTGGCACCTGCGCGACGAGCTGATCCCGCTGCCCGTCGTCGAGAAGATGGCCGAGCTCGGCGTGTTCGGCCTCACCGTGCCCGAGGAGTGGGGCGGGCTCGGCATGGGCAAGCTCGCCATGTGCGTCGTCACCGAGGAGCTGTCACGCGGCTATATCGGCGTCGGCTCGTTGGGCACGCGTTCGGAGATCGCGGCCGAGCTGATCCGCTCCGGCGGCACCGAGGCGCAGAAGAAGAAGTATCTCGGCCGCATCGCCTCGGGCGAGCTGCTGCCTACCGCGGTGTTCACCGAACCCAACACCGGCTCCGACCTCGCCTCCTTGCGCACGCGCGCCGTGCTCGAAGGCGACACCTACAGGATCAACGGCAACAAGACCTGGATCACGCACGCGGCCCGCGCCGATATCATGACGCTTCTTGCGCGCAGCGACGCCTCGAAGCCCGGCTATCAGGGCCTCTCGATGTTCCTCGCCGAGAAGCCACGCGGCACCGACGCCGAGCCGTTCCCGGCGGAGGGCATGAGCGGCGGCGAGATCAAGGTGCTCGGCTATCGCGGCATGAAGGAATACGAGATCGGCTTCGACGGTTTCGAGGTGCCGGCCGCCAATCTCCTCGGCGAGAAGGAAGGGCAGGGCTTCAAGCAACTCATGGCGACCTTCGAGAGCGCGCGCATCCAGACGGCCGCGCGCGCCGTGGGCGTCGCACAGAACGCGCTGGAGCTCGGGCTGCGCTACGCCAAGGATCGCATCCAGTTCGCCAAGCCGCTTTATGCCTTCCCGCGTGTCGCGGGGAAGGTCGCGTGGATGGCGGTCGAGACCATGATCGCGCGCCAGCTCACCTACTTCGCCGCGCGCGAGAAGGATCAGGACCGGCGCTGCGATATCGAGGCCGGCATGGCGAAGCTGCTGGCCGCGCGCGTGGCGTGGAGCAACGCGGACAATGCGCTGCAGATCCACGGCGGCAACGGCTACGCGATGGAGTATCCCGTGAGCCGCGTGCTATGCGATGCGCGTATCCTCAACATCTTCGAGGGTGCCGCCGAGATCCAGGCGCAGGTCGTCTGCCGCGGCCTGATCGAGGGTCGCAACTAGCTTTCGGGAGAGGTCATTGAAGTCGTTCGTTGCCGCCGGCGTCCTTGCCGCCGTTCTCGGAGCCGCCCCGGCGTTCGGCCAGCAGATGGTCCAGAGCGTCTGCCAGCAGAATTTTGCCGTCGAAGGCACGCCCCGCGTGACGGCGATGAACTTCCGCACCTGGCGCGACTTCCCGAACCTGGCACAGCCCACGGCGCTGAAGAACTTGCGCGCTGCGATGCTGGCGGAAGGCTTCAGCAACATCGGTCTCGATGCCGAGGCCGGCGCGCTGACGACGGTGCAGGAGACGAGCGGCTCGGGGCGTCCCCAGACCTTGCGCGTCACGGCGCGCAAGGCCGGCAACGGCACCAGGGTCGACGCGGTCTTCATGATCCAGGCCGGACAGACGGCGGACTCCAACGTGATCCGCGCGGCTCTGTGCCGTGTCGTGGATGCGGCCAACCTCTGACGTGCATGCACTGCCTGCAATTTGCAGGTTCAGCAGGTTCTGGTATGATCTCTCTATAGGCTGGCGCCGCTCGCGCCGGCCTTTTTGTTTGGACCTTGGCTGACGCCAAGCATGGGCACGACCCGTCCGCGCACGCCGCGGGTACGACACTGAGCAGTGTGTGGGTG
>SCVT01000618.1 GCA_004296815.1 Reyranella sp.
GTCGTCAACCTGATCCTGCTGGTCCTGGGCTGCCTGCTGGAAGGCAGCACCATCCTGCTGGTGATCGTGCCCATCATGATCCCCACGGCCAACGCGCTGGGCATCGACATGGTGCATTTCGGCGTCGTGGTGGTGTTCAACGTCATGATCGGGCTGGTGACGCCGCCCTACGGACTGCTGCTGTTCATCGTCTCCAACATCTCGGAGACCCCGCTCAGGCCGATCATCCGCGACACCATGCCCTTCGTATTCGCCATGCTGATCGCCCTGGTCATCATCACCTTCATCCCCGAGACCGTCCTCTGGCTGCCGCGCCAGCTCGGCTACAAGGGCTGAACCGACATGCGCAGGGCTGTCCTGGTCGGGTTGATCGGCGCCAACATCCAGAAGTCACTGTCGCCCGCGCTGTTCGAGGACGCCTGCGCAGTGTCGGGCCTCGCCGGCCACTACCACCTGATGGATCTCGACCGCCTGCCCGGTCGCGGCCTGCCGGATCTCCTCGCCGCGGCATGCACCGCAGGCTTCGCCGGCGTCAACGTCACCTTTCCCTGCAAGGAAGCAGTGCTGCCGCTGCTCGACGAAGTCTCGCCCGAGGCGCGCGAGATCGGCGCGGTCAACACCGTCACGATCGGATCGGACGGCCGCACCACCGGCCACAATACCGATCGCAGCGGCTTCCGCTGCAGCGCCGAGGAGACGATCGGCGCTGCGCGCATCCGCGGCGAGACGGCGGTGCTGGTCGGCGCCGGCGGCGCGGGCCGTGCCGTCGCCTTCGCGCTGTTCGACCTCGGGCTACGGCGCCTTCTCGTCGCCGATCGTGACCGCAGCCAGGCCGAAGGCCTCACCGCCGCGGTCGGCCGGCAACGCTGCGAGATCGTGAGCGATGCCGCGGCAGCCCTCGCCGGCGCCGCGGGCATGGTCAACGCCACGCCGGTCGGCATGTCGGGCTTTCCCGGCCTGCCCGTCCCGCCCGAGGCGTTCTCCCGCCGACATTGGCTGGCCGATGTGATCTATACGCCGCTCGAGACCGAGCTGGTTCTGGCGGCCCGGGCGCGCGGCGCCGAGGCGGTGGGTGGCGCCGGCATGTGCGTCCACCAGGCGGCCGAGTCGTTCCGGCACTTCACCGGTCGCACGGCCGATATCGACCGGCTCAAGAAAACGTTCGCGGCCGCGGCGGCGCGGCGGGAGACTGCGCTGGCGGCAGCGGACTGACGTCTTTCCACGGCGGAGGCACCGATGAAGACCTCGATCGCGACGGTATCCCTGAGCGGCACGCTGGGCGAGAAGCTCGAGGCCATCGCGGCGGCGAAGTTCGACGCGGTCGAGATCTTCGAGAACGACCTCGTGACCTTCAACGGCACGCCGGCCGACGTGCGTCGCGCCTGCCGTGACCTCGGCCTCGACATCGTGACCCTGCAGCCGTTTCGCGACTTCGAGGGCATGCCCGACGGCCCGCGAGCTCGCGCTTTCGCCCGCGCCGAACGCAAGTTCGACGTCATGCAGGAGCTGGGCTGCGACCTCCTCATGATCTGCAGCAACGTGGCGCCAGACTCGCTGGGCGGCATCGATCGCGCCGCCACCGACCTCCGCGAGCTCGGCGAGCAGGCCGCCCGGCGCGGCCTCAGGATCGCCTTCGAGGCACTGGCCTGGGGCCGTCACATCAACGACTACCGGGATTCCTGGGAAGCCGTCCGCCGCGCCGACCATCCCGCCGTCGGGCTGGTGCTGGACACCTTCCACATCCTCGCCCGCAAGACCGACCTCGGCGCCATCCGCGCCATCCCAAGGGACCGGATCTTCCTGGTGCAGGTGGCCGACGCGCCGATGCTGCAGATGGATTATCTCTCGTGGAGCCGCCACTACCGCAACTTCCCGGGCCAGGGCGACTTCCCCCTGGTCGACTTCATGCAGGCCCTGTCGGTCACCGGCTACGACGGCCCGCTGTCGCTCGAGATCTTCAACGACCAGTTCCGCGCCGGCTCCGCCCGCAGCGTCGCCGTCGACGGCCACCGCTCGCTGCGCTTCCTGCAGGACCAGCTCGTACTGAAGCTGCCGCCGCGCTCGGCGGTGTCGGGCACCGCGTTCGTGGAGTTCGCGCTCGACGACGGCGCCGCAACGGAATTCGAGCGCCTGCTGGCGGGCATGGGATTCCGTCGCGCCGGCCGGCACAAGTCGAAGGCGGTCACGCGGTGGCGGCAGGGCGACATCAATCTCGTGGTCAACCGCGAGAAGGAAGGCTTCGCCCATTCCTTCAACATCGTGCACGGCTCGTCGGTATGCGCGCTCGGTCTCAAGGTCACCAACGCCGCCGCCACCTTCGAGCGTGCCACGCTGCTGCTGGACCAGCCGTTCCACCAGCCCGTCGCGCCCGGCGAGCTCGACATCCCGTCGGTGCGCGGCGTCGGCGGCAGCCTGGTCTACTTCCTCGACGAGACCGGGCCGCTCTCCCGCGTCTGGGAGATCGAGTTCGACGAGACCGGCGACATCAACGAGGAGGCAGGCCTGACGCGCGTCGATCACATCGCGCAGTCCATGCAGTACGAGGAGATGCTCTCCTGGGTCCTGTTCTATACGTCGTTGCTCGACCTGAAGAAGGTGCCGCCGCAGGACGTGCCCGATCCCGGCGGCCTGGTGGTCAGCCAGGTGATCGAGGCGGCCGACGGCGCGCTGCGGCTGGTGCTGAACGCCTCGCAGAGCCAGCGCACGCAATCCTCCCGCTTCGTCTCGGAGTTCTTCGGCTCGGGCGTACAGCACCTGGCGCTGGCCACCGACGACATGATGCAGACCGTCGCCCGCCTCAAACGGAACGGCGTCGCCCTGCTCGAGATTCCGGAGAACTACTACGATGACCTCGAGGCCAAGACCGGCCTGCCGGCGGACCGCATCGCCGAGCTCAGGGCCCACAACATCCTCTACGACCGCGACGGCGAGGCCGAATACCTGCAGGTCTACGTGCGGCCGTCCGAGCAATTCTTCTTCGAGATCGTCGAACGGCGCCGCGGATATCGCGGCTATGGTGCGGCCAACGCCCCGGTGCGGCTGGCGGCGCAGGCGAGGCTCTCCTCAACCCCGGACTTCTGAACAGGAACAGCGACATGGCGACCAGGCTCTCGATCGTGAACGGACCGAACCTCAACCTGCTGGGCGTGCGCGAGCCGCATATCTACGGCTCGACGACGCTCGACGCGATCGAGAAGAGCTGCCGCGAGTTCGCGTCCTTCCTGGGCGTCGAGCTCGACTTCAGCCAGTCGAACCATGAGGGCGTGATGGTCGACACGATCCAGGCCGCCCGCGGCAAGTCACAGGCTCTGATCATCAACCCGGCCGCCTACTCCTTCACTTCGGTGGCGCTGTTCGACGTGCTGAAGACCTTCGAGGGACCGATCGTCGAGGTCCACATCTCCAACATCCACGCCCGCGACGAGCTGCACCGCCACTCCAAGCTCTCGGCGGCGGCGACTTCGGTGATCTGCGGGCTGGGGCCCTACGGCTATATCGTGGCCATGCAGGCGGCGGTTCGCAGCGTGGGCAAGCTGCCGGGCAGCCTGCCCTCGCCCATCACCACCGGACCGGTGTAATCTGGTCCGAACTGCGGGAGCTGCTCGATGAATGATGCCAAGGACATGCCGAAGGATGGGCAAGCCACGCCTGCCCCCGAAAAGGCGCGGACGGACGAACTGTCGATCGACCAGCTCGAACAGTGCGTCGGCGGCCTCAGCTACCACGGCACGATCCCGGACTTTCTGCGGTCGGTGGTGGACGCTTAGTCCTAGGCCTTCGCCAAAACGGACGAAAAGCAGGCGAAGAATTTCACATTTTCGACCCTCGACCCTGCACAGCGCCGACCCTAGTTTCCGCGCCGAGGGATAGCTTCCCGCAGGAGACGAGATGAGACGGCCTACGCCCAGCTTCGGTGTCACCGGAGCGCTTGCCCGGATCGCCACGATCGATCTCACCCGGGTCATGGCCAAGGTCAGGAAGGAAGAGAACTGGAGCGCCGCCGACGCAGCGCACGCCGAGCAGCGCTATCGCCGCTTCCTGGCGATGCGCCTGATGAAGCCCGCCTTCCATCTCGTGCCGGCGCGCGACATCGACAAGGTCTGGCACCAGCACATCCTGCACACGATGCAGTACGCCAAGGACTGCAACAACATCTTCGGTGCCTTCGTCCATCACCGGCCGGGATCGACCGACACCGCCGATCTCGCCCACCTGCGCGAGAGCTTCGACAAGACCAAGGCGCTCTACGCCGAGTGCTTCGGCGAGGACTATGTCTACACCTGGCTGAACATCCTGCTGCGGGCCGCCGCCGCCGAGCCGCCTCGCCAGCTGGCGCGCGCCGTGCCACGGGCGGCCGGCGCCGAAGGCACGCCGTAACCTTCACACCGTCACGCAGAGGCAACAAATGAGCCAGTCGGAAGTCCAACGGTTCGCCGCCTATCTCGCCGCCAATCCCCGCATCGCATCGGCCTTCGAGAACAACCGCATGTCGTCCGCCGTCAAGGTCGCCGCGGAACGCGGCTTCCATTTCACGGTCGATGACATGAAAACCTTCATGAAGGACCGGATCGAGGCGGACGGAAGGGCGCTCAGCGACCGGCAGCTCGACAAGATCGCCGCCGGCTACAGCATCGGCAGCTGCATGGAAAGCATCCATTGCTGCCTGTGAGGCGGGCTCGACAGGCTGCCCGCACGAACCTAGCGTGGGGTTGAAACGGGGGA
>SCVT01000619.1 GCA_004296815.1 Reyranella sp.
TCGAGCTGATGGCCGGCACGGTGGCCGAGAACATCGCGCGCTTCGATCCGCAGGCCGCCTCCGAGACGATCATCGCGGCAGCCAAGGCGGCGGGCGTGCACGAGCTGATCGTCACCCTGCCCAACGGCTACGATACCGAGATCGGTGAGCAGGGCAGCGTTCTCTCCGCCGGTCAGCAGCAGCGCGTCGCGCTCGCGCGCGCCCTCTACGACGATCCCTTCCTGGTGGTGCTCGACGAGCCCAACTCCAATCTCGACGCGGAGGGCGAGGAAGCCCTCGGCCGCGCCATCGCCGGCGTGCGGACGCGCGGCGGCATCGTCGTGATCGTAGCCCACCGGCCCAACGCGCTGGCCGCGGTCGATCAGGTCCTGGTGATGCGGCAGGGCCGCATGCAGGCCTTCGGCCCGAGAGAAGAGGTGCTGGGCAAGGTCGTGCGGCTGGCTGCCGGCCATCCGGCTCCCGCGTCGTCGGTCGAGCCCGCGAGGAAGGTGTCGTGATGACCGCAAGCAGCAACGCCCATCGCTCGCTCCGCCGCCATCTCCTTGCCGGCGTCGCCGTCGCGCTCCTGCTCACTGTCGGCGTCGGCGGCTGGGCGGCCACCAGCCGGCTCTCGGGCGCCGCGATCGCGCAGGGGCAGCTCGTCGTCGACAGCAACGTCAAGAAGGTCCAGCACCCGACCGGCGGCGTGGTCGGCGAGCTGCTGGTGCGCGATGGCGCGCGCGTCCGGGCCGGCGACATCGTCGTCCGCCTCGATGACACGCAGACCCGCGCCAATCTCGGCATCGTGTTGAAGAGCCTGGACGAGCTCACGGCACGCCGGGCGCGCAACGAAGCGGAGCGCGACGGCGCGGCGGAGGTGGCCTTCCCCGCCGACCTGACGGCGCGGCTCGCCGACCCGCAGGTCGCGACACTGGTCCGCGGCGAGAGCCGGCTGTTCGAGATCCGCCAAGCGGCGCGCGGCGGCCAGAAGGCCCAGCTCCGCGAGCGCATCGCCCAGCTCAACGAGGAGATCAAGGGCGTCTCCATGCAACGCGAGGCGCGCGAGCAGGAGCTCGAGTGGATCGGCCGCGAACTGAAGGGCGTGCGTGAGCTGTGGGACAAGAACCTGATCCCCTATGCGCGCGTCACGACGCTGGAGCGCGACCAGTCGCGCCTCGGCGGCGAGCGCGGCCACCTCACCGCCGCCGTCGCCCAGTCGCGCGGCAAGATCGGCGAGCTCGAGCTGCAGATCCTGCAGATCGACCAGGACATGCGCGCCGAGACCGGCAAGGAACTTGCCGAGATCCGCGCAAAGGAAGCCGAACTGGTGGAGAAGAAGGTCGCGGCCGAGGACCAGCTGAAGCGTATCGACATCCGCGCGCCGCAGGACGGCGTGGTCCACCAGCTCGCCATCCACACGGTGGGCGGCGTCGTCACACCGGGCGAGCCGCTGATGGTCGTCGTGCCGGAGTCCGAAGCGCTCGTCGTTGAAGGCAAGCTGCCTCCGCAGGACATCGACCAGGTCCGGCTGGGCCAGCCGGCGTTCCTGCGCCTGTCGGCCTTCAGCCAGCAGACCACGCCGGTGCTGAACGGCACGGTGAGCCGGGTCTCCGCCGACGTGACGCAGGATCCCAAGACCGGCACCTCCTTCTACACGATCCGCATCGCCGTGCCGGAAAGCGAGATGGCGCGGCTGGGCGAGGTGCGGCTGGTCGCTGGCATGCCGGCCGAGATCTTCGTCCAGACCGGCGAGCGTGCGGTCCTTTCGTATCTGGTGAAGCCCCTCTCCGACCAGATCGCGCGGGCGTTCCGGGAACGCTGAGCGAACCTGTCTCGCCCTGCAATTCCCAACGCTTCCAGCCTCCCCTCCCGACGCCTAAAGTCCGCGCCGGGAGGAAAGATCGATGAAGTTCAGCTTCTCCAGCGAGCAGGAAGAGTTCCGCACCAGCCTGCGCCGCTTCCTGGCGGAACGGTCGCCCACCAAGGAGGTGCGGCGCCTCATGGCCGGCGACGCGGGCTTCGAGCGTGACGCCTGGAAGAAGCTCAACGCCGAGCTCGGCCTCACCGCCGTGCGCATCCCCGAGGCCTATGGCGGCCAGGGCTTCGGTTTCGGCGAGCTCGGCATCGTGCTGGAGGAGATGGGCCGCGCCTTGCTGTGCGCGCCCTACTTCTCGACCACGGTGCTGGCGACCGGCTCGATCCTCAATGCGGGCAAGGAAGCCGAGAAGCAAATGCTGCTGCCGGGCATCGCTGCCGGCGACACCGTGGCAACGCTCGCCTGGGTCGAGGATCCGGCGCACTGGGACGCCGAAGCGACGGCGGTCACCGCGACGGCTGCCGGCAAGGGCTACACGCTCGACGGCTTCAAGAGCTACGTGATCGACGGTCACACCGCCGATCTCATCGTGGTGCTGGCGCGTGCGCCGGGCAGCACGGGCTCGACCGGCCTGTCGCTGTTCACCGTGAAGGGCGATGCCAAGGGCCTGACGCGCAAGCCGCTCAAGACCATGGACGAGACCCGCAAGCTCGCCCGGCTCGACTTCAAGGGTGTCGAGGCGACCCTGCTCGGCGAGGCCGGCGCCGCCGCCGCGCCGTTCGCGCGCACCATGACCGAAGCCGCGGTCTGCCTCGCCAACGAGACGGCGGGCGTGGCCGAGCGGCTGCGCGAGGACGCGCTGGCTTACGCGCAGATGCGCATGCAGTTCGGCCGGCCGATCGCCTCCTTCCAGTCGATGAAGCACAAGCAGGCCGACATGCTGGTCGATGTCGAGCTGGCCAAGTCGGCCGCCTACTACGCCGCCGCCGCACTCGACGAAGGCGACAACGATGTCGAGGCCGTGGCGTCGCTCGCCAAGGCGGCGACCAGCGAAGCGGCGCTGCAGACGGCGATCCACGCCATCCAGGTCCACGGCGGCATCGGCTTCACCTGGGACAACGACACCCATCTCTGGTTCAAGCGCGCCAAGAGCTCCGAGATCATGCTGGGCGATGCCCATCATCATCGCGAGCTGATGATGCAGCGCTGGGCGGCGTGAGGAGAGGAAGATGAGCGAACTCACCGAAGACTCCGTCCGCGCCGAGGTGCGCGCCTGGCTCGAAGCCAACTGGAGCCCCGAGCTCGGCCTGGTCGAGTGGCGCAACAGGCTGGCCGATTCCGGCTGGGGCGTGCCGACCTGGCCCAAGCAATGGTACGGCCGCGACCTGCCGCAGGCCTTCCAGGCCGTGGTCGACGAGGAGTTCGCGCGCATCGGCGCCATCGGCGTCGCCAAGGCGGGCATCCGTACGCTCGCCGCGGCCACGATCCTGGCGCACGGCACCGACCTGCATAAGGAGAAGTACCTGCGCCGCATCCTCACCGGCGAGGACACGTGGTGCCAGCTCTTCAGCGAGCCCGGCTCGGGCTCGGACGTGGCGGGCGCCGTCACGCGCGCGGAGATGCGCGGCAACAAGTGGGTGGTGAACGGCCAGAAGGTCTGGACCACCAGCGCGCACCACGCGCACTGGGGCCTCCTGCTCGCCCGCACCGACTGGGACCAGGTCAAGCACAAGGGCCTCTCCTACTTCATCATCGACATGCACCAGCCCGGCGTGAAGGTGCAGCCGCTGAAGCAGATGAACGGCCATGCCTCGTTCAACCAGGTGTTCCTGACCGACGCGATCGTCGAGCCGGAATTCCTGGTCTCCAATGTCGGTGACGGCTGGGCGGTGACGACGACGACCTTGATGCACGAGCGCCGCGGCGCCGACGGCCTGCGCACCTGGGCAATGGGCTCGGACCGCAAGGGTCGTGCCTACGACGAGGAGCGGGCCGAGATCGCGACGACGATGGAGCCCTACAAGTGGTATCCGCAGCGCGCCGGCCGCGTCGACCTGATCCTGCAGCGCGCCAAGGAGACCGGGAAGCTCGCCGATCCCGTGGTGCGCCAGGAGATCGCCAAGCTGCTGATGATGTCCAAGGCCGCGGAATGGACGGCCCGCCGCGCCCGCGCCGCCGCCCAGCAGGGCAAGCCGCAGGGACCAGAAGGCTCGCTCGGCAAGCTGGTCTCGAGCCACGTGGCGCGCGCCGCAGCGCGTGTGCACACCCAGCTCACCGGCGCCGACGCGCTGCTCTCGGGCGCTGACAGCCCGATGGGCGGCACGATCGCCGAGATCCTGGTGTCGGTGCCGGCAACCTCGATCGCCGGCGGCACCGACGAGATCCAGCGCAACATCATCGCCGAACGCGTGCTCAAGATGCCGAAGGAGCCGAGCGTCGACACCACCAAGCCGTTCCGCGACGTGCCGCGCAACACGGTGCGTTAGAACTGCAGGCTGTCGGGCGGCGGCACTACCGGCTTTTGACAGGGATGCCGCCGACCGGTGACACTTCGTCATGTCCCGAACCGCGCTTCGACTCGCCGCCTGCACGATGCTGTGGATGGCTTGTTGCGGCGGCCAGGCGGCGGCGGACGACAAGAAGTGGCACGGGCCGTTCGGTGGCGCCTTCTCGGCCAGCATCTCGGCCGTGACGGACTATTCCTTCGCCGGTATCTCGCAGACCAACCGCCAGCCGGCGATCCAGCCCAGCTTCCACTACCGGACCGGGTCGTTCACCAACCAGTTCGACCTCTGGGCCTATGTCGGCCTGTGGGGCAGCAACATCGAGTTCCCGAGCTCCGGCAAGGGCATCGAGATCGACTACATGACCGGCCTGAAGGCGCGCGCCTTCGAGAAGCGGCTGAGCGTCGAGCTGGGCTATGTGCGCTACACCTATCCCGGCAGTCCCGCCGAGCTGCAATACGACTATGGCGACTTCATCGCGACGCTCGGCTGGGACTTCGACATCTTCCAGATCAACGGACGCATCCGCTACAGCCCCAACAGCTTCGGCAACTCCGGCATGGCGTGGAACAAGCGCGTGCAGGCCTCGGTGCCGCTCCCCTTCCTGAGCTTCAACGAGAACTTCTCGTTCAAGGTCTACGGGACGCTCGGCAACCAGTGGGTCGACAACTTCATGAACTACGGCCTTCCCAGCAACGACTACTGGTACTGGCAGACCGGCCTTGTGATGACGGCCTATGGGCTCGACTTCACCGTGGCTTATACCGACACGTCCATCGACTACGCCGGGTGCGGCTTCACCCCGAACTGCGAGAGTCGTGTCATCTTCGGCGTCACAAAGGTGTTCTAGCGTCATGAGTTCCGGTCAGATCACGATCTTCCGCTCCCGTCGCATCCTCACGATGAACCCTGCCCGTCCCGAGGCCACGCATGTGGCCGTGCGCGACGGTCGCATCCTGGGCGTCGGTCCGCTCGAGGAGCTCGTCGGGTGGGGGGCCCATCGGATCGACGAGACCTTCGCCGACAAGGTGCTGATGCCGGGCCTCGTCGAGGGCCACAGCCATGCCGCCGAAGGGACCTTCTGGCGCTATCCCTATGTCGGCCGTTTCGACCGCATGGATCCGGAAGGCAAGATCTGGCCGGGTGCTGCGTCGATCGACGAGGTGGTGAGCCGGCTGCAGGACGCCGAGCGCAAGCTGCCGACGGGCACCGCCCCGCTGTCGGGCTGGGGCCTCGACCCGATCTACTACGGCGATCGCCGCGTGATGCGCGCCGACTTCGATCGCGCCTCGACCACACGCGCCGTCGGCGTGATGCACGCGAGCGGCCACATCTTCAACGTCAACAGCCGTGCGCTCGAGCTCGCCGGCCTGCTGAAGCCAGGCGTCAACCATCCCGGCATTCCGCTTGGACCCGACGGCCTGCCGAGCGGCGAGCTGAAAGGCCCGGAAGCGATGACCCTGGTCGGCGCCCATGTCGGCTTCGACCGCGAGGCTCTGGCCAACGACGAGCCCGGCCTGCGCCGCTTCGCCAAGCTCTGCGTGCGCCAGGGCGTGACGACCGCCACCGATCTCGCGAACCTGCTGCCCGACGAAGCGGTTGCCATGATGCAGCGTGTGACGGGCGAGGCGCAGTTTCCCGTCCGCATCGTCTCGTTCCGGCGCTTCCAAGCGCTGACACCCGAGCAGGCCGTCGACATCGCGCTCGCGCTCAAGGGCAAGTCGACCGACCGGCTACGCGTCGGCGCCATCAAGCTGTTCGTCGACGGCTCGATCCAGGGCTTCTCGGCGCGGCTGCGCTGGCCCGGCTACTACAATGGTGCGGAGAACGGCCTCTGGTACACGCCACCCGAGACCATCGCCGGCCTCTACCGGCTGGCCCTGCAGAAGGGCGTGCTGGTGCACAGCCACACCAACGGCGACCAGGCGACCGAGATGGCGCTGGATTGCCTCGAGGGCGCGCTGCTCGACCATCCGGCGCGCGACCATCGCTTCACCCTGCAGCACTGCCAGCTCGCCGACGCCGCCCAGTTCCGCCGCATGGCGCGACTCGGCATGTGCGCCAACCTCTTCCCCAACCATCACTTCTACTGGGGCGACCAGCACTACGAGACGACGGTGGGCCCGGAGCGCGCCATGCGCATGAATGCCTGCGCGACGGCCCTGGCCAACGGTGTGCCGCTCGCCATCCATTCCGACGCGCCGGTGACGCCGCTCGGCCCCCTGTTCACCGCCTGGTGCGCGGTCAACCGGCGCACCGCCAGCGGCCGTTTCCTGGGCACCAGCGAACGCATCTCCGTGGCCGATGCCCTGCGTACGATCACGCTCGGCGCCGCCTGGACGCTCAAGCTCGACGGCGAGGTGGGCTCGATCGAGGTCGGCAAGCGTGCCGACTTCGCCGTGCTGGAGGACGACCCGCTCGCGATCGCGCCGGAGAACCTCAAGGACGTGCGCATCTGGGGCACCGTGCAGGGCGGCCGCCTGTTCCCCGCCGCATCGGCATGACCGGCGCCCGCCTGCCGGTCACCGTCATCGGCGGCTATCTCGGCACGGGCAAGACGACGCTGGTCAATCATCTGCTGCGTGCCGCCGACGGACGGCGGCTCGCGGTGCTGGTCAACGATTTCGGCGCGACGCCCATCGACCGCGACCTGATCGTCTCCGGGAGCGGCGACACGCTCGAGATCTCCGGCGGCTGCGTCTGCTGCAGCTACGGCTCCGATCTCATGGAAGTCCTGATGGCGTTGCCGGGGCAGCGGCCGGACATCGAGCGGGTCGTGCTCGAGGCGAGCGGCGTCGCGCTACCCGGCATGGTGGCCAATGCCGTCACCCTGCTCGATCCCTATCGCATCGATGGCATCGTCGTGACGGCCGACGCCGAGACGGTCCGCACGCGCGCCGCCGATGCCTATCTCGGCGACACGATCCGGCGCCAGCTGGCGGCCGCGGACCTCGTCGTCCTCAATCGCTGCGACCTGGTCGACGAGACGTCGCGCGATGCGACGCTCGCCTGGATCGCCGAACAGGCGCCGGCGGCACGCGCGGTGCCGACCACCCGCGCCGCCATCGCGTCTGAACTTCTGCTGGGCCTGCGCGATGGTTCACCGTCTTCACCGCCGTTGGCGCTCGGCGCTCCTGACGCTGCGACGCTCTACGACTCGCTCGACCTTGATCTACCCCCGGACATCGATCTTGAACGGCTCGGCAGGCTGCTGACTGTGGCCGACACCGGCGTGCTGCGGGCGAAGGGAATCGCCCGTGACAAGGACGGACGGCTCCTCGTCCTGCACGTCGTCGGACAACGCTTTGCCGTCGAAGCGACGCCGCCGAACGCGATGCCCGGGCGGCTCGTCGTGATCGGCCTGCGGGATCGGCTGGATCGGCGGGCGACCCTCGAAGCGGTACGGCGCAGCTCCTGACCGGCTACTGGTCGGCCTGGATGCGCGTCACGGTGTCCTGCAGCCGCGCCTCCTCGACCACGCTCGAGTAGAGCGGCACGAAGGCATTGAGGAAGGAGGCGCGGTCGACATCATCGACGATGCGTGCGCCCGACGCCTCTGCCTGCGCACGCGAGGCCGCTTCGTGGTCGTCGACCCGCGAACGCATGAACGCGACCGACTCCTGCGCGGAATCGCGAATCATCCTCTGATCGTCGGCCGACAGAAGGCGCCAGGCCCGCGCAGAGAAGATCAGCACCGACGGCGGCTGCGAATGCTGCGTCATACTGTAGTAGGGCGCGACTGCATGGTGTCCGCCTGCGACGTAGGTCGGCATGTCGGCGTCAGCGGCGTCGATCACGCCGGTCCGCAGCCCGGCCTGCACTTGTCCCATCGGCATCATCACCGGCTTTGCACCGAGTCCCCGCAGGAAGACCTCCCAGCTATCGGCCTTCTGGACACGCACGTTCATGCCCTTGAGATCGGCGGCGCTGCGGATCGGACGGCGGCTGTAGAAAGATCGCACACCGCCATCGTAGAGCGCGAGCCCGATGAAGCCGTGGCGTTCGAGCCCCGCCAGGATCTCCTGCCCTACCGGTCCGTCGAGCGTGCGACGCATGTGGTCCGTCGACTTGAACAGGAACGGCAGGGTCGGAATCACCGTTCCCGGGACCACGCTGTTCAGGACGTTAAGATTGACCCGCGCCATGTCGAGCGTGCCGTTGCGGACCTGGGCGACGGTGAAGCTTTCCGACTCCGGATCGTTCGCGCCGAGACTGGAGATGGCCAGGCGGCCA
>SCVT01000620.1 GCA_004296815.1 Reyranella sp.
GCCTTCTTCGGCGCCAAGCCCGACATGGTGCTGATCGGCGGCTCGATCGTCGCCGCACCGATGGGTGATCCCAACGCCTCGATCCCGACACCGCAGCCGGTGCACTATCGGCCGATGTTCGGCGCCTTCGGCCGTAGTCTGGTGATGAGTCCGGCGCTGTTCGTCTCGCAGGCCGCGATCGCCAAGGGTGTTGCCAAGAAGTGGGGCCTGTCGCGGCCGCTGCTCGCGGTCAAGGGCACGCGCAAGATCGGCAAGAAGGACATGGTGCACAATTCTCTTTGCCCGAAGATCGAGGTCGATCCCGAGACCTACGAGGTGCGCGCCGATGGTGAACTGCTGACCTGCGAGCCGGCGACGGTATTGCCGATGGCGCAACGGTATTTCCTGTTCTGATCCGATGAGGCCGACGCGCCGCGCACTGCAGAAGGGCGTCGCGATGGGCGGCGCTTCCACCATTGTCGGGCCCGGTGTGTCGCGTGCCGAGGCGCGCGCGGTCGCCCCCGAGCCTTCAGAGCGTGGCGCGATGAACGAGGTCGCCGAAGCGGTGGTGCGTGAGTTCGAGGTGCCGGGGCTCTCGGTTGCGATTTCGGCCGGAGGCAAGCTGGTTTACGAGGAGGGCTTCGGTTTCGCCGATCGCGGCACCGGCGAGAAGGTGACGCCTCGCCACCTTTTCCGCATTGCCAGCCTCAGCAAGCCGATCACATCAGTGGCGATCTTCACCCTGATCGAGCGCGGCAAGCTCAGCCTCACCGACAGGGTGTTCGGGCCCGGGGCGGTGCTGGGCACGGATTTCGGTGCGCCGCCCTACCAGCGCCACGTCGGCGACATCACCATCGATCATCTGCTGACCCATACCGCCGGCGGTTGGTCGAACGACGACGCCGACCCGATGTTCGGCCACGACGGCAAGAACCACCGGCAGCTCATCACGACGGTCGTCGCCGATCAGGCGCTCGAGAAGGTGCCGGGCGAGCACTACGCCTACTCGAATTTTGGCTACTGCCTGCTCGGTCGGGTCATCGAAAAGCTGACAGGCGCGAGCTACCGGGATTTCGTGCGCGACCAGATCCTCGCGCGATGCGGCGTCCGCGACATGCACATCGCCGGCAACACGCGCGAGCAGCGCGCACCCGGCGAAGTCGTCTACTATCGCGAGGCTTCTGGTGATCGCGATCCCTACAGCCTCGACGTTGCGCGCATGGATTCCCACGGAGGCTGGATCGCCAGTGCGCCCGATCTCGTGCGCTTCCTCGTCCATGTCGACGGCTTCGCCGGTGTGCCCGACATCCTGAGGCCGGAGACGCTGCGCGCGATGTCGAAGCCGTCACCGGTGCAGGCAGACTACGCCAGCGGCTGGGCGGTCAACGCCAACGGCAACTGGTGGCACTTCGGCGGCTTGGCGGGCACGAGGACTCTGATGGTGCGCACGTCGCGGGGACTGTGCTGGGCGGCGCTGACCAACCGACGGTGGTGCGACACCGGCAGCTACAGTGCCGCGATCGACAGGATGATGTGGAATATGGTGAGCAAGGTGAAGGCATGGCCGACGTGAGCGCCATGCGGCGGGCCACCGAAGTCGTGCGCGCCGGCCAATGGCCGACGCAGGATCGCACCGACACTGTCACCCTGCTGTTCGACGACCGCTACCGCCGCCGCCTGCGCATGCTGGGCGATGGCGGCCTCGACTTCCTGCTCGATCTCGCCGAGCCCGTGGTGTTGCGTGGTGGCGATGGGCTCAGGCTGGAGGAGGGCGG
>SCVT01000621.1 GCA_004296815.1 Reyranella sp.
CGCATCGTCTCGCCGAGATTGCCGAGCTTGATGTAGCGCGTGTTGGCCTGCCAGTCGGTCATCGGCACGCGGCCGTCGTCGCAGAGATAGTTGGCCTTCGAGGCCGGGAACTTGGAGAGGTGGACGGCGCCCTGCGCCAGCATCACCTGCATGTACCAGTCGAGCTGCATGCCGCGCTGGGCGAGCTCGACGCCGGGCGCCAGCACGTCCTTCCACTTGAGCGAGCCGAAGCGTTCCAGCGCCTTGGCCAATCCTGCAACCATGCCGGGCACGGCGATCGAGTGGTACCCGACCTCGTTGCGCTGCTCCTCGATGTCGGGCCAGGCGAACGGATTGGCGGGGCCGGGGCCGACGATCTTGTAGACCGAGGGATCGAGCTTCTTGGCCGACACGGGGCCGTAGTCGATGGTCCAGGCGCGGCCTTCCTTGGCGCTCCAGACCGTCATGAAACCGACGCCGCCGATACCACTCATCCACGGTTCAACGGCGCCGATCGCCATGCCGGTGGCGACGGCGGCGTCGATGGCATTGCCGCCTTTGCGCAAAATTGAGGCACCGACCTCGGCCGCCTTGACGTTCTGTGCGACGACGACGCCCTTGCCGCGAACCGCCTGCTTGGTGAATTTCAACTGTCTCGTCAGCGACTCGCTCATCGATGCTCCTCGTGTGGTAGAGGCGACTTTAGCGGGGCCGGAATTGGCCACAAAGCCTGATAGACTGCAGGGCGAGTGGGGACGGGAAGAGATCGCGGGAGTGTCGGAACTCAACCAAATCGACCTGCGGGCCCTGCAGCGCGGCGACAAGCGGACCTGGGATCTGTTCGTCGCGGCCGCGGCGCCGCTGATCAACGCTGTCGTGCGCCGGGCTCTGGCCTCGTTCAACCTGGGCGAGGACGACGTCCTGGACGCCGCGCAGGACGTTTTCGTGCGCCTCTGCGCCAGCGATTTCCGCCTCCTCAGGACCTATGACCCGGAACGCGCAGCGCTCTCGACCTGGCTCGCCGTCGTGGCCCGTTCTGCCGCCATCGACCATGTGCGCCGGCGGCGGCGGCCG
Source organism: Reyranella sp. (assembly GCA_004296815.1). Lineage (GTDB taxonomy): Bacteria > Pseudomonadota > Alphaproteobacteria > Reyranellales > Reyranellaceae > Reyranella. The sequence goes on from SCVT01000621.1 coordinate 1,054, forward strand.
ACCCAGCCGCTCGACGAGGTGCCGGAGGCGGCCCTCAGGGTCGAGGACCGCCATGTCGAGAAGCTGAAGATCCCGGAGGGGCTGCTGACCGCCCGGCAGGTCCTGATCCTGAAGTACCTGTACGACGAGGAACGGGACGTTGCCGAGATTGCGCAGCTTCTGAAGATCGACGCGCAGACCGTGCGCAGCACCCATCACAAGGCCCTGGAGCGGCTGCGCGCCCATTTCGGTGAGAAAACCGCATGATTTCAGGGATGAAACGCATGATTTTGACGTATTATGAGCCGAGAAGAGGGGGCGATGGTCGCTGAGCGGACACGCAAGACGGACAAGGAGCTGTGGCAGAGCCTCGCCGCAGAACCGACCGTCACGCCCGCCGCGGTGAGCGAGATGGACCTCGCCGCGTGGCTCGAAGGTCGCCTTCCCGACTCCGAGATGGCGCGCATCGAGGCCGCCGTCGCCAACGACGCCGCCATGCGGCAGGCCGCCATCGAACTTTCCGATATCCTGGGCAAGCCGCTACCGGCCGCGCCCGACCGCATGGTCGTCCGCGCCCGCAGCCTGGTCGGCTTCGAGGCAGAGCGCACGGCTCCCCGCCGCACCTTCTTCGATCTGGGTGCCTTCCTGCAGCGTGCGGCAATGGTGGCGACCGCCATGATCGTCGCCGTCACCGGCTTCGCGATCGGCGGCGGCATC
>SCVT01000622.1 GCA_004296815.1 Reyranella sp.
GCGACGCTGCTGAACCTGCCGCTGGGCTCGGTCTATTCCTTCAGCGTCCTGCTGCGTCCGCTCGAACAGGACCTCGGCATCAGCCGCTCGGCCCTGTCGCTGGTCTTCGGTGTGGCGACGGTGGGTTTCACCATCGGCTCGGTCGGCGCACCCTTCGTTTATCGCCTGGCGCCGCTGCCGATCCTGGTTGCCGCCAGCGCGGCGCTGGCCGCCATCGGCGTCGTCACCGCCGCGACGGCGACCGGCCTCTGGCAATTGCTGCTGGGCTACGGCGTCGTGTTCGGCACGGGCGGCGGGGCCGCTTACCTGCTGATGCAGCAGGGTGTGAACATGCTGGTGCGCAGCCGCCGCGGGCTGGTGAACGGCTACATCGTGAGCCTCTACCCGATGGGCGCCATGCTCGCGACGCCCGCCTTCCACGCTTCCAACGAGGCGTTCGGCTGGCGCACGACACTCGGCGGGCTGGCGGCCGCGCTGGTGCTGCTCGGCACGATGGCGGCACTGCTCGCCTGGTACAGCGGCGCGCGGTTGATCTCTTCGTCAGCCGGCGGCACGCCTCACCGTCCGGCCGCGATGGGCCCGACCTTCTACAAGCTCGCCGGCACGTTCTTCCTCGCCGCCTCCGCCGGCCTGATGGTGCTGAGCCAGGCGCGCGAGATCGTCGCCACCTATGGCGGCGCCACCGCGCTCGCCGTCGGCGCCACCACCGTGCTCACGGCGGCGATCGCCGGCGCGCGCATCGGCGGCGGCTGGCTGGTCGACCGCTTCGCCGTGCCGCACGTGATGTGCGCGGCGCACGCGCTGGCCTTCTGCGGCGGCGTCCTGCTGACGCTATTCCCGGCGCCGGTCACGGCGGTGGCGGGGCTCGGCATGATCGGCGTCGGCTACGGCTTCGTCTCGGGCGCCACGGCGGGCGGCATCGGCCTCTACTGGCCGCCTGCCGACTACGGCCGCATCGCCGGTCGCACCTACATTGCCTGGTGCCTCGCTGCCGTCAGCCTGCCGGTGCTGGCCGGCCATCTGTTCGACGTCACACGCAGCTATTCGACGGCGGTGCTGATCGCGGGCGCCGCCAACATCATGGGCATGGCGCTCGCGCTCACCATGCCGAAGCACCGCTAGCCGCGACTGGCTCGCTTCACGCGTCGGGCGGCGGCGAGCGCCAGCCGTGCCCAGTGCAACAACTCGTCGGCTTCGTCGAACAGCCGCTCGGGCGCCCGCCAGAAGGAGAGGTCGATGCTCTCGCCCTTCTTCTCGTAGCTGAGCGGCGGGAAGGCCCGCGCCTCCTCGAACGCCGCGCGGTTGCCGTCGTCGACCCGGAGATAGAGCGTGTTGTCGGTCACCATGCCGAGCATCACGCCGTCGCAGAACACGCCGGTCTTGCCGAACATGCGGCGCAAGGTGACGCGGCCGAGCGGCGTGAGCTGCTCGCGCAGGAACTCGGCAAAGCTGTCGCTCGCAACCACAAGGGCAGACTGGAGAACTACTCGCCCGATGGCCAGAAATTCATATCGACTGTAGTGCGGCCGCGACGGCGATGCACAGGCGCCGGCCCGAAAACCGCGTATGATGGCGGAAAGAAAGATTCAGGGGGCTGCGTTTGATCGACCAAAACCATCGTGCACCGCGCGCGGCGGGCCGGCTGTGATTCTCGTCTTCGTTCTCCTCGGCTCGGCGCTGATCGGCGGGGCGTTCGGCTGGTATCGCGGCACGACGCTGATGCGTTTCCCGACGCAGTACTTCTCGCCGCCGAAGAATATGGAATATGAGCAGTGGCTGACGGAGCTCGACTGGCGCCTGCGCCGGCAGCGCTGGATGAAGACCGCCATCTATGCCGCCGCCGGCCCGGTGGCGGGCTTCATCGTCCTCTCGCTCTTCGCCCTGCGCTGACCGCGAAGCGCGGAGTCGCATCGACCGCGGTTGCGCTATAGTCGGCGCATGAGCGCAAACATCTTCGTCGGCATCGGCGGCTGGACCTTCGAGCCGTGGCGCGGCGTCTTCTATCCGGAAGGCCTCACCCACAAGCGCGAGCTGGAATATGCCAGCCGGCAGCTCACCTCGATCGAGATCAACGGCACCTACTATTCGAGCTTCAAGCCCGCGAGCTGGGCGAAGTGGCGCGAGGAGACGCCGGACGGTTTCGTCTTCGCGGTCAAGGCCTCGCGCTTCTGCACCAACCGCCGCGTGCTGGCCGAGGCGGGCGAGTCGGTGCAGCGCTTCGTGACGCAAGGGCTGGTCGAGCTCAAGGACCGGCTGGGGCCGATCAACTGGCAGTTCATGGGCACCAAGAAGTTCGATCCCGTGGACTTCGAGGCGTTCCTCAAGCTCCTGCCACGCGAGGTCGGAAAGCTGCCGCTGCGCCACGCCATGGAGGTGCGGCACGACAGCTTCAAGGACGAGCGTTTCTACGATCTCTGCCGCAAGTACAGGGCGGCGATCGTCTACGCCCACGACAAGGACTTCCCCGAGATCGACGAGCAGACGACGGACTTCACTTACGCCCGCCTGATGCAGAGCGAGGACAAGGCCAAGACCGGCTACAAGCCCGCCGAGATCGACAAGTGGGCCAAGCGCGCCAAGGCCTGGGCCAAGAAGGGCGACGCCTTCGTCTACTTCATCTCCGGCGCCAAGGTCCGCAACCCCGCCGCCGCCCAGGCGCTGATCAAGAAGCTCTAGTCCCCCGCCGGCGCGGCCGCCGGCCGTTGACAAAAGCGTGCGCGATGCCTAACTGTTAACCCTATGGTTAACTATCAGAACATCGCCCTCGACCGCACCTTCTCCGCCCTCGCCGACCCGACTCGGCGGGCGCTGCTCGCCCGGCTCGACGCGGAGGACGGGATCAGCGTCAGCGAGCTGGCGCGGCCCTTCCCGGTGTCGCTGCCGGCCATCATGAAGCATCTCGACGTGCTCTCGGACGCGGGCCTCGTCGAGCGCACCAAGGCCGGCCGCACGGTGACGTGCCGGCTCAAGGCCCAGCCGATGGAGCAGGCGATGAACTGGCTCGCGCACTACGAACGCTACTGGACGCAACAGCTCGACCGCCTCGCCGCTTTCCTGGAGGAAGACGATTCATGGCCAGCAAGCCCAGCCTCGCCCTCAAGCGCCGCCTCAAGGCCCCGCCGCAAAAAGTCTACGAAGCCTGGACGCAGCCCGAAAAGATGATCCGCTGGTGGGGCGTCACCGGCCACGAGAAGACGCCCATCGCCGAGACCGACCTGCGCGTCGGCGGACGTTTCCGCGTGCAGTTCTGGACGCCGGACGGCGAGCACCAGAGCGTGAGCGGCGTCTATCGCGAGATCGAGCCGCCTACCAAGCTGGTCTTCACCTGGGCCTGGCGGACCACGCCCGAGCGCGAATCGCAGGTCACGGTCGACATCAAGCCTGATCCCGACGGCTCGATCCTGACGCTGACGCACGAGCAGTTCTTCGACGAGAAGGCGCGCGACGACCATCGCCGCGGCTGGGGCGGCGCGCTCGACAATCTCGAAAGGCTGTTCGCGTGACCGCACCGACCCTCGACGGACTGCCGCGCGGGCCGGCGGCGCTCGCCGGAATCGTGCAGGGGCTGCTGATCCACGAGCACATCGCGGGCTCCTACGGCGTGGACCTGTCGCAGGAGCAGCACGGGCAGGCGCATGTCCGCTCGGTCGAGGGCATCCTAGCGGGCATCAAGGCGCGCGACCCCGCGCCGCTCGCGAGCGCGCGGGCGCCGGCCGCACGCCAGGTCGGCGTCTGCAGCCACTTCGCGCTGATGCACGCCACCCTGCTGCGCGCGCAAGGGATCGAGGCGCGGGCGCGCTGCGGTTTCGGCGCCTATTTCGAGACGGCCAAGTTCGTCGACCATTGGGTGACCGAATATTGGAACGCGGCGGAGAAGCGCTGGGTGCTGGTCGACTCGCAGATCGACGACCACCAGCGCAAGCTGTTCGGCGTCGACTTCGACCTGCTCGATGTGCCGCGCGACAAGTTCCTGGTGGCGGGAGACGCCTGGCAGCTCTGCCGCGAGGGCAAGCTCGATCCAAAGCAGTTCGGCGTGATGGACATGTGGGGCCTGTGGTTCGTCGGCAGCAACGTCATCCGCGACATCGCCTCGCTCGCCGGCCGCACCATGCTGCCGTGGGACGTCTGGGGCGCCATGACCCAGCACGACACCGAGCTCGACCTCGCCCTGATCGACCGGCTGGCCGCGCTCTCGGCCGCCCCCGATGCCGATCCCGCCGCGCTCCGCGCCGCCTACGCCGACCCGCGCGTCACAGTCCCTGCAAGCGTGTTCAATGCCGTCCTGAAGCGGGTCGACGCCGTGTGAGGCCGGGCGTAGGATCGGCGGAAAGCTAGGAGGAATTCCATGCCTGCCCTTTCGCTCGATCACTGGAACATCTTCTGCAAGGACCTCAAGAAGACGGTCGCCTTCTACGAGAAGTATGTCGGCCTGCGCGACGGCGACCGCCCGCCCTTCCCGTTCCCCGGCGCCTGGATGTACGCCGGCGACAAGGCGATCCTGCACATCGTGTCGGAGACCGGCCGCGACGATCACGGCAGCGGCGCGATCGACCATGTCGCGATCAACTGCGCCGATATCCGCGGCACCCTCGACCAGATCAAGAAGGACAAGGTGCCGTTCGAGGTCCGCAAGGTCCCGGCGCGGCCGCTGCAGCAGGTCTTCATCCACGATCCCGACGGCGTGATGATCGAGCTCAACTTCTGGCACGAGGCCGACGTGAAGGAGCTCGAGGGCTTCGACCCGATGACCAACCGGGCCGGCGGCATGAAGGAAAAGAAGGTCCTCGCGTGAGGCGCCTCGCGCTCGCTGGCCTCGCCCTCCTGCTGCTCGCGGGAGGCGCCGAGGCGCAGCAGCGCGAGACCATTTCCTTCCAGGGCCGGCAGAAGGGCCAGCCGGTCACGGTCACGGCCGAGATCTGGTGGCCGGCCAAGGCGGGACCAGTCCCTGCGATGGTGATCCATCACGGCAGCGGCGGCGTCGGCGAGCGCGAGGCCCGCTTCGCGCGCGAGATGGTGGCGATGGGCGTCGCGGCCGTCGTCGTGGACTCCTTCAAGCCGCGCGGCGTCAGCTCGACAGTGACCGACCAGTCGGCCGTCACCGGCCAGGACTTCAACCTCGACGCGCTCGCAGTGCTGACGGCGCTCGGCGCCAACCCGCGCATCGACCGCAGCCGCATCGGCATCATGGGCTTCTCCAAGGGCGGCACGTCGAGCCTGATGGCTGCGCACGAGGCGCAGATCGCGGCGGCGGGCGTGCCGGCCGGCCTGCGCTACGCGCTGCACGTGCCGTTCTATCCCGCCTGCAACAACCAGTACTACCGGCCGCAGACGACGCGCGCGCCGATCTACATGCTGCTGGGCGGGGCCGACAGCTATGTCGGCTTCGAACCCTGCCAGAGCTACGGCGACATCCTGCGCGCCGGCGGCGCCACCGTGCAGGTCAAGGTGTTCCCCAACGCGATGCACGGCTTCGACGGCGGCAGCCCCTACACCAACCCGCGCGGCGAGAACTACTCGAAGTGCGTCTTCCAGCAGCAGCCCGACCGCTCCTGGGTCGAGCGCACCAGCGGCGTCATGACGATGGGTGCCGACGGACGGCCGGTCCAGGGCGCGCTGGCCAAGGCCTTTGCCGCCTGCCGCACCTTGGGCGTCAGCGGCGGTCCCAACGACGCGGCCGCGAAACAGTCGATGGAAGACGTGAAGGGCTACGTGAAGCGCCACCTGCTCGGCGGCTAGTCGAAGGTCGGCGTCTTCTCCAGCCACCCGACATAGGCGGCCGGCAGCAGGTCGCGGCCGGCCAGCAGATGGCCGAGATAGTCGCGCTTCGGCCTGAGCCCCGGACCGACCTTCAGCGCCACGTAGGTGATCGCCTCGACGGTGGCACCGGTGTCGGTGCGCACCACGGGAACGATACGGCGCTCATAGTGGCCGTCCTTGACGCCCTCGAAGCGGTCGAGGATCTCGAAGCCTTCGTCGAGCAGGGCGTTCAGCGTGCCGTGCACGGCGGCTCCCCGCCGCAGCACGATGTTGCCAGCGCCGGCGCCCGCGGGTTCGCGCGCGATCTTGTCGAACGCGAGCTGCCAGCCATCGAGACGGCCCGCAATCCTCTCGGCGTAGTCGACCTTGCGGGCGGCCAGTCGCCCGGCATCCATGTTGGAGCCGTAGGCGAAGTACCAGCGCGTATCCATGCTCAGGCGATCCGCCACACCCGCACCTTCTCCTCGTAGCCCCGGATCGCGAGCGGCCCGAGGTCGGTCGCGCCGTCGCTTTGCACCGCCTCGTGGACGGCGGTCGACACCAGGATCTGCGCCCTGGTCTCCTTGGTGAGCTGCTCGAGGCGCGCCGCCAGGTTCACCGTGTCGCCGATCACCGTATATTCCTTGCGCTGCGGCGAGCCCACCGTGCCGGTCACCGCTTCGCCCATGTGGATGCCGATGCCGACCCGGAGCGCGTGCTGCGGCCGCGCCCGGTTCCAAGTTTCGACCACCGCCAGCATGTCGTGCGAGGCGGCGAGCGCGTTCTCAGCCGCGGCGGGATCGTCGAGCGGCGCGCCGAAGATCGCGAGGAAGCCGTCACCCAGGAACTTGTTGATGATGCCGTTGTGGCGGTCGACCACACCGATCATCTCGGCGAAGAACGCGTTCAGCAGCTCGACCGTCTCCGCCGCCGCGCGCTGGCGCGTCATCGCGGTGAAGCCGCGGATGTCGAGGAACATGACGCAGATCGTGCGCATCTCGCTCGGCGGGTCGGTCTGCTGGGCGAGCAGCCGGTCGACGACAGCCGGCGAGACGTGCTGGCCGAACAGGTTGGTGACGTGGTCGCGCGCCGCGACCGCACGCACCGAGTTCTCGAACTGATTGCGCAGGCTCTGGGCCACGATGCCCGCCACCACGCCGCAGCCGAACAGCACGGCGGTGCGGCTGAAATGGAACAGCAGCGTCTCGTTGGGGATGTTGCCCCACGGCTCGAGCGGCAGCAGCCAGAGGACCAGAATCATCTGCTGCACGGCGGCGATGGCGCCGGTCCACAGCGAGAGCGCAAAATCGAGCCGAAGCGTCGAGAGGATGATGAAGACGAAGAACAGCAGCGGCGGCCAGAAGGCGAACACCAGCTGTGGGTCCATGTAGTGGCTGAGCGTAATGATGATGCCGGCCGGCAGCGTCGTCTCGACCAGCGCATTGCCGAACCGGGTGATGCGCGGGAAGTCCTTGTCGCGCGCCGCCCGCCACTTGAGGATGTTGAGCGCGAGGATTTCGTAGAGCAGGAACGGACCGACGCCGGCCAGCGGCAGCCAGCCCGGGATGCCGCCGTTGAAGATGCGCGCGGCGTAGCTCGGAAAGAGGTTGGCGACGCACAGGGTGGTCAGCAGCAGCAAGGCGAGGATGACCGCCAGCACGCGCATGCGCTGGATCTCGCTGCGCATGATCTCGCGGCGGAGCGCGTCTGCAAAGAAGTCGGGCGCCGCGGCAGCCATAGCCGGCCAAAGCTACCGGGACGCGACGGGCTCCACAACGGCCGGAGGCAATGCTAGGAACAGGCATGGCGTTCAGGGGGATTGCGCGCGAACTGCAGGGCACGGTGGCCAACCTCGCCCTGCGCATGCCGATTTCCTGGGTCAACATCCTGGCCGGCCCGCCGGCCGCGGTCGACGGCCGCACGCTCGACGGCCGCACCCAGTGGCTGCTGCAGCTTCTCGCCCGCTCCGGCCGCCCGCCGCTCAGCAAGATGAGCATCGCCGAGGGCCGCGCCGAGTACGACGCCTTCATGCAGCTGCTGGGCGGCAAGCCCGCGCCGGTCGGCGAGATCGTCGACCGCACTTTCGCAGGTCCTGTCGGCCGCCTGCGCGTCCGCATCTACCGGCCGGCCGGCACCGTGGCGCGCCTGCTGCCGACCATCCTCTACTTCCATGGCGGCGGCTTCGTGATCGGCAGCCTCGAAGGCTACGACCTCGCCTGCCGCTATTTCTGCGCCCGCTCGGGCTGCGCCGTGGTCGCCGTCGACTACCGTCTGGCGCCCGAGCACAAGTTCCCCGCCGCCATCGACGACGCCCTGGCGGCCTACCGCTGGCTGGCCGAGGACGCGCCGTCGCTGGGGCTCGACCCCGCCCGCATCGTCGTGGCGGGCGATTCGGCCGGCGGCACCATCGCCGCCGTCGCGGCCCGCGAGCTGCGCGGCGAGGCCCGACCGCCCTGCCTGCAATGGCTGATCTATCCCGCCACCGACCTCGCGGGCGACACCGCCTCCCACGAGAGCTGCGGCGAGGGCTTCCTGCTCACCCACGACGACATGGAATGGTTCCGCGGCCACTACCTGAGCCGCCCGGCCGAGATCGACGACCCGCGCGCCTCGCCGCTCAGGGCCACCGACCTTTCGGGGTCGGCGCCGGCCCTGATCTTCACCGCGGGCTTCGACCCGCTGCGCGACGAGGGCCAGGCCTATGCCGACAAACTCGGCGCATCTGGCGTGAAGACGATCCACCGCGAGTTCGAGACGCTGATCCACGGCTTCGTCGGCATGCGGGGGGCGCTGGCGGCGGCGGCGCGGGCCATGGACGACATGGTCGCGGGGCTGCGCCACGAGCTTGCGTTGCTCGGGCGATAGGGCCAGAAGACGGCATGGGCGACGACGGCACAATGACCGACCAGCGCGCCGAGCGGGCCGGCCGGCGCGAGCAGAACAAGGCCGAGAACCGCACGGCGCTGCTCAAGGCTGCGCGCGCGGTGTTCGCCGAGATGGGCTATGGCGCGGCAAGCGTGCGCGATATCGTGCGCCGCACCGACCTCGCCTCGGGCACCTTCTACAACTACTTCAAGGACAAGGACGAGATCTTCGAAGCCGTCGTCGGCGAGCTGACCGGCGTGCTGCTGCAGCGGCACAACGAGGGCCGCGCGCGGGCGACCACGATCGAGGAGTTCGTGCGCAGGCACTACGCCGCCTACTTCAACTTCCTGGCCGAGGATCCCGAGCTGCTGGCGCTGGCGCGCTCGAGCTTCACCGCGGTGCGCACGCTGCTCGACAAGCCCGACGTGCGGGCGCTCGCCAAGGCGCTGAACGAGGACATCCGCGCCGCCATCCAGCAGGGCATCCTGCCCAACATCGACGTGAGCTACCTCAGCGCCTCGATGGCGGGCATCGCCTTCGAGATCTCGATGGTGATGGTGGCGCGTGACCCGGTCGATCCCGAGGCCGCCGCCGAGTTCGCCACCCACCTGATGCTGGGCGGCATCGAGAAGCTGCCGCGGCGCTGAGGCGCCGCGGCGCGTCTCCTCAAGCTCCCTGCGCGATCGGGTTGCGCAGGACGCCGATCTTCTCGATCTCGACCTCGCAGACGTCGCCCGGCTTCAGCCAGTTGGGCGGGGTCCGCGCCATGGCGACGCCCGACGGCGTGCCGGTGATGATGACGTCGCCCGGATCGAGCGTCATGACCTTGCTGAGCTCGTGGATCAGCGTCGGCACGTCGAAGATCAGGTCGTCGGTGTTGCTGTCCTGCATGGTGACGCCGTTGACGCGGGTCATGATGCGCAGCGGCGCGCCGCCCGGCGGCAGCTCGTCCGGCGTCACGATGTCGGGGCCGAAGCCGCCGGTGCCGTCGAAGTTCTTGCCGAGCGTGAACTGGCCGCCCGACTTCCTCTGCCAATCACGGATCGAACCGTCGTTGAACACGGCGTAGCCGCCGATCACCGACAGCGCCTTCTCCTTCGGCACGTTGCGGCTCTTCTTGGCGATGACGACGGCGAGCTCGGCCTCCCAGTCGTACTGCTCGGAGTGGGTGGTCGAGAGCATCTTGCCGTTGTGCGGCACCAGCGTGTTGTTGAAGCGCGTGAACACCAGCGGGTACTGCGGGATCGGGCTGCCGGTCTCCTCGGCGTGCTTGCGGTAATTGAGGCCGATGCAGAGGATCTTGCCCGGGCTCGGCACCGGCGTGAGGTACTTGGCCGACTTCTCCGACACGGTGGCGCCGGCCTTCGGCTTGGCGCAGGCCTTGAGGACGGCGGCCTGCAGCTTCTTGCCGCCGGCCAGGATCTCAACGACCGACTTCGGCCCGCGCGGCATCTGCTTGCTGAGATCGACGATCTTGCCGTTGCCGGTCTTGACGCCCACCGCGGCCTTGCCGCCGCTGTTGATGGTGCACAAACGCATTGTGTTTCCCCCTCGAAAATCTGCCCGCAAATCCGTCCGAAATACGGCCGGCGCGTAAACTCCTCCCTCCCGGACGGGTGGTCAAGCGCGACGCGGTTTTTGCTAGTCTCGGCCCATGCGTTCCCTGCTTTTGCTCCTGCCGCTCTTCCTGCTCGCCCCGCCGGTGTGGGCCCAGATGGTCGTGCCGTTCACCACGCCGGACGGCCGCGTCGCCTGCACCCAGGGCAAGACCGGCATCGGCCGGCCGGCCCTGTGGAGGGCGATCGAGGACCCCGACGGGCCGAACGGCTGGGCGCTTGCGGAGACCGAGGCCGATCCCACCGACCAGCGCTTCCCGCTCTGCATCTCCGAGCCCGCCACCGGCCGGGACTTCGACGCCACGCTGCGCTTCAAGCCGATCTCGGGCACCAAGGCGCAGGTCGCGGGCTTCGTCTTCCGCGCCCAGAGCGCCAACGACTATTACGTCGTGCGCGCCAACGCGCTCGACAACACGGTCCGCCTCTACCGCATGGACAAGGGCAAGCGCTCCCAGCTCGGCTCCAAGGACGCGCCGATCGCGCTCGGCAAATGGCACTCGCTCCGGGTGATCGCGGTCAACGACAAGTACGAGGTGTCGCTCGACGGCAAGGAGCTGTTCACCGCAACCGACCGCAGCCTGGTGACGTCGGGCGCGCTCGGCGTGTGGAGCCAGGCCGACAGCCTGACCCACTACGGCTCGCTGCTGGTCAGCCCTCCGCCGGCGGCGGTGCGCTGAGACCTAGCGACGGGCGGCGATCAGGGCTTCTGCGAGCTCGACGAAGCCCGCGCCCGAACGCGCAGTCGTGATCCAGCCGGGCAGGCTCGGCATCTGGTCGGCGAAGTCGCGCACGTTGGCCACGCCCACGGCGTTGGGGAAGAAGCCGAACATCGGAGAGTCGTTGGGCGAGTCGCCGGAGAACACCCAGGCCGCGCGCTCCTGGCCGGCGTCGACGTCGACGCCGAACAGCTCCTTCATCATCGTCCGGCTGGTCGTGAGCTTGTCGTAGTCGCCGAACCAGCCGTTGACGTGGATCGAGCTCACCTTGGCGTGGGCGCCGTGGCGCTCGAAGACCTGCACGATGCGGTCGACGGCGGCGCGCGGCAGCGCCGGCACGTCCTCGCAGAAATCGACCGCCAGGTCGGCCAGGCGATAGGGCTGGTCGGAGGCGATGCCGCAGCCCGGCACCTCCTTCAGCACGTCGGCGCGTACCGTCTCGAGGCGGCGGCGGCCCTCGGCACGCTCGGCCTCGGACTGGATGAAGCGGGTGCGGAGCTTGCCGGCGCCGGTGTCGTGCCACATCCAGAAGGCGCCGTTTTCGCCCACCACGGCATCGACCGGCCAGAAGCGAGCGACCATGTCGCACCAGCCGGCCGGCCGGCCGGTCACGGGGATGACCTTCAGCCCGGCCGTCTTCAGGGCCTCCAGCGCGCCGTAGGCGGCGGCGGTGAGCCTGCCCTCGCTGGAAACGGTCTCGTCGATGTCGGTCAGCACGCCCTTCACGGCGGCCAGGGTGGCGCGGGGGCAGTCTTTCAGCGGCTTCATGGCGGCACTTCTAACATGGCGTCGGGGGCTCCCAGGGTCTAAAAGCCCGCACATGATTCCGCGCTATTCCCGGCCGCAGATGGCGGCGATCTGGACCCCCGAAAACCGCTTCCGCATCTGGTTCGAGATCGAAGCACACGCCTGCGACGCCATGGCAGAGGTCGGGATCATTCCCAAGGCGGCGGCCAAGGCGATCTGGGACGGCGGCGCCAAGGCGATGGCGGCCCTCAAGGCCCAGCCGGCGGTCGAGGTCGAGAAGATCGACGCCATCGAGCGGGTGACCAAGCACGATGTGCTGGCCTTCACGACCTGGCTCGCCGACTACGTCGGGCCGGAGTCGCGCTTCGTCCATCAGGGCCTCACCTCCTCGGACATCCTCGACACGACCTTCGCGGTCCAGCTCACCCAGGCGTCCGACCTTCTGCTCGAGGGCATCGACAAGGTGCTGGGGGCGCTGAAGAAGCGCGCTCTCGAGCACAAGCACACGCCGACCATCGGCCGCAGCCACGGCATCCATGCCGAGCCGACGACGTTCGGCATCAAGCTCGCGGGCCACTACGCGGCCTTTGCGCGCAACCGCAAGCGGCTGGAGACGGCGCGCGCGGAGATCGCGACCTGCGCGATCTCCGGGCCCGTCGGCACCTTCGCCTCGGTCGATCCCCGGATCGAGGAGTATGTGGCGAAGAAGCTCGGCTTCGCGCCGGAGCCCGTCTCGACTCAGGTCATCCCGCGCGACCGTCATGCGGCGTTCTTCGCGACGCTCGGCGTCATCGCCTCGTCGGTCGAGAACCTGGCCACCGAGATCCGGCACCTCCAGCGAACGGAAGTGCGCGAAGCGGAGGAATTCTTCTCCGTGGGCCAGAAGGGCTCCTCGTCGATGCCGCACAAGCGCAATCCGGTGCTGACCGAGAACCTGACGGGCCTCGCCCGCGTCGTGCGCTCGGCCGTGATGCCTGCGCTGGAGAACGTGACCCTGTGGCACGAGCGCGACATCTCGCACTCCTCGACCGAGCGCTACATCGCGCCCGACGCCACCGGCACGCTCGACTTCGCGCTCAATCGCCTGGCCGGGGTGGTCGAGAACCTCGTGGTCTATGCCGACCGCATGAAGGCCAACCTCGACTCGCTGGGCGGCATCGTCTTCTCGCAACGTGTGCTGCTCGCGCTCACGCAGAAGGGCATGAGTCGCGAGGCGTCCTACGCCGCGGTCCAGCGCAACGCCATGGAGGCCTGGCGCGGCAATGCCTCTCTGCTGGCGCTGGTGCGCGCCGACAAGGAGATCCGTCAGTTCCTGGCGGACGAGGAGCTGGTCGCGCTGTTCGAGCCGGGCTGGCACACCCGGCACGTCGACGTGACCTTCAAGCGCGTCTTCGGCTGAGGGGTCAGCGGACCTCGGCCATCACCTGCTTCTTGGCTTCTTCGACCAGCCGCTCGGACTGCTTGCGGATGGTGTGGTCCTCCATCGGCTTGCCGGCGGCGGCGAGGTCCTTCATCAGCTTGTGCACGACGTCGGTATCGCCCGGCTTCTCGAAGTCGGCCATCACGACTTCCTTGGCATAGGCCTCGGCGTCGGCGCCGCTCTTGCCCAGGAGACCCGCGGCCCACAGGCCGAGCAGCTTGTTGCGGCGGCTGTTGACCTTGAACTGCAGTTCCTGGTCGTGCTCGTATTTCTTCTCGAAGGCTTTTTCGCGATCGTCGAACGTGGTCATCGGCCGCTCCGGTTAAGCAAGTCGCGCCGCGTATATAGCGACGTGGACGGGCTCTTTCCACCCGGTGACGGGCCGCCGGGGCGAAATAACGGTTGATTTGCGGCCCCGCTTTTGATTCCTTGGCGGCAGGGGATGAGGGGTCGTAGAACCGTTTCACGGAACCCTCATACGTGCCCGAACAAACCCTCCCCTTCACCACCGGACCGGAAGCAGCGCAGGAGCGCCAGCTCGCCGCCCAGCGCGCGCGCCGGCCGGCCGACCCGCTGCTGTCGTTGGTCGTCCCGGTGTTCAACGAGGAGGATGCGGTCGATCTCTTCATCGACACGGTGACGCCGCTGCTCGACAAGGCCGGGCAGCGCTTCGAGATGGTGTTCGTGAACGACGGCTCGCGCGACGACACCTTCGCGCGCCTGTTCGACCGGAGCCTGGTCGACCGGCGCATCCGCATCGTCAACCTGTCGCGCAATTTCGGCAAGGAAGCGGCGCTGACCGCCGGCATCGACCATGCGAAGGGCGACATCCTCGTCCCGATGGACATCGACCTGCAGGATCCGCCGGAGCTGATCGCCGCCTTCATCGCGCGCTGGCGCGAGGGCTACGACATCGTCTACGGCATCCGCGCCGCGCGCCACGCCGACACCGCGGCCAAGCGCGTCTCGGCCGGCTGGTTCTATCGGGTGTTCAATTCGATGTCGCCGGTGCGCATCCCGCCCAACGTCGGCGACTTCCGGCTGGTCGACCGCCGCGCCGTCGAGGTGCTGCGCCAGCTGCCCGAGCGCAACCGCTTCATGAAGGGCCTGTTCGCCTGGGTCGGCTTCAACTCGATCGGCGTGCCCTACGAGCGGCCGCAGCGCGCCGCCGGCACCACCAAGTTCAGCCTGTGGCGGCTGTGGAACTTCGCGATCGACGGCGTGGTGAGCTTCTCGACCGCGCCGCTGCGCGCCTGGTTCTATGTCGGCGTGGTGATCGCCGCGATCGCCGTCCTCTACGCGATCTTCATCGTCACCAGAGTGTTGATCCTGGGCATCGACACGCCGGGTTACGCCTCGCTGCTGATCGCCGTCCTGCTGATGGGCGCCATCCAGCTCCTGTCGCTCGGCATCATCGGCGAGTATCTCGGCCGCCTCTTCCTCGAAGTGAAGGCGCGACCGATCTACGTCGTCGAGGGCGTCTACCAGGACGGCAATATCGAGCCGCCCAAAGCCTGACGAGATGGATCTCAAGGAAGAGGACATCCTCGGTGCCGACATAGGCCGGCATTGGTACTACCGCTCGAAGGCCGCCGCGCTGCGCCGCGCGGTGTCGGGCATTTCCCCGAGGGGCCTGCTCGACATCGGCGCGGGCTCCGGCTTCTTCTCGCGGCACCTGCTCGAACACACCGCCGCGGAAAGCGCGCTCTGTGTCGACATCGGCTATCCCGCGGACCGCGACGATGCGGTCGCGGGCAAGCCCGTACGCTTCCGCCGCGACACCGGCCCGACCGACTGCGACCTCGTGCTGATGATGGACGTGCTGGAGCATGTCGACGACGATCGCGGCCTCGTCCGGCACTATGCCGAGAAGGTGCCGGCGGGGGCGCATTTCCTGGTGACGGTGCCGGCCTTCGCCTTCCTGTGGAGCGGCCACGACGTCTTCCTCGAGCACAAAAGGCGCTACCGCCTGCCGGAGATCGAAGGGACGATGCGCGGTGCCGGCCTCGAGATCGTGCGCGGCTGCTACTATTTCGGCGCGATCTTTCCGCTCGCCGCAGCGGTTCGCCTCGCCGATCGCAATACGACCGAGCCACGCTCCAGTCTTGCCAAGCAGGGTGCGCTGACCAACGGCATCCTCACGGCGGCCTGCGCCATCGAGCTGCCGTTCTTCCCGTTCAACCGCCTCGCCGGTCTCTCGGCCTTCGTGCTCGCAAAGAAGCCGTAGCTAGGAAGCTGCGGCGGCGACGTCCTTGCTGACGATGCGTTTGCGCTTGGCGTTGATCTCGCGCAGCACGACCAGCATCTCCTCGGCGACGATGTCGCCCGGGATGCCGTCGCCCTCGGCCTCGAGCTCCTTCATGTCGACCCACACTGCGTAGAGCGGCGCGGTGCGCGAGGTGATGATGCCGGCATGCAGCAGGGTCTTGATGAGCACGCGGAAGATGTTGGTGCTCTCCTTGAGCTGGGCGCGGCGGTCGTCGTCGCTGAAGGCCTCCTTCATCGCGTCGCGCACCCACTGCCAGTCGAGCCCGTACTTGGCGTAGATGACCTGCTTCTGCTCGGCGTTGATCAGGTTGAACAGCAGCATCTGGAAGAGCTGGGCCGCCCAGTCCTCGACCTTCTTGTGCTCGTCTTCCTTGAGGTGGCCGATCGTGCGCGCCGCCCAGATGCGACCGAAGCGATGATGGAAGGCCTCGTCGCTCATCACGAGCTGCACCAGCCGGCGCAGCACCGGATCGTT
>SCVT01000623.1 GCA_004296815.1 Reyranella sp.
GGCCACGGGATGCCCGAATCGTGCGTGGCCTCGATGGTCGTGCCGTCGTCGAGCTGGATCGCCATCTCGGCGAGCGAATGCTCCCAGTTCGGCTTGAAGTCGATCGACATCTTGTCCCGCAGGGCCTTGATGCGCGGCTCCTGGGTCACGGCCTCGTTGTAGGAGTCGAGGTTGGCCGTATCGACGCCGGTCAGCGCCATCGCCACGGTCTGGCGCAGTGAGAACTTGGCTTCGAGGCCGGTCGTGGGATGCGGGATGTTGCAGACCTTGTCGGCACCGGAATCGATGCGCAGCAGGATCTTCTGCACGCGCTCCGGCGGGAAGTTGCTCTTCAGCCGGATCTCCTTGGCGCACTCGATGGGCGCGTGCGTGAGGTAGCAGGCGGCGTGGTACTTGAAGAGGTTGTTGCGCAGATGCCAGCCCTGCGGTGGCTCGCCCAGCGCAGCGTCGACCGAGAGATGGTTGCTCTGCGAGGAGGCGAAGCCCTGGTCGCACTCCAGCGAGTCGCCGCGCGCCGTGAAACCTTTGGCGGCGAGGCGGGCGGCGCGCAGCCCGTGCTCCGAGGCCGTGCCGGCGTGCAGCGGCTTGCACATGGTGCCGAAGTTCGACTTCAGGCCGGCCGCCTGGGTGGCGGCGATCCCGAAGGCGACGGCGAGCTGCTTGTCGGTGAGGCCAAGCATGCGGCCTGCCGCGGCGGTGGCAGAGAACGAGCCGACCGTGCCGGTGACGTGGAAGCCCTTCTGGTAGTGGCTCGGTGCCACGAGGCGGCCGACCCGGCCCGAGGTCTCGTAGCCCGCCACGAAGCTCTCGATGAAGAGGCGGCCGGAGGCCTTCATCTGCTCGCCAAGCGCCAGCAGGGCAGGGACCACCGTGACCGTCGGGTGACCGCCCATGAAGAAGTTCACGTCGTCATAGTCGAGGGCGTGGCTGGCCGAGCCGTTGATGAGGGCCGCCGTCGAGGGCAGCACGGTCTCGGAGCGGCCGACCAGGGTGGCCGGACCCTTGGCACCGTCTTCCAGCGCCTCGCGGATCAGAATGTCCGTCAGCTCTTCCTGGGCGCCGGGAATCGTGACGGCGAACCAGTCGAGCAGGCACTGCTTGGTGCGCTCGACGAGATCCTCGGGCAGGTCGTTCCAGCCGAGATGGGCGGCGCGCTTGGCGATCTCTGCCGTGACGGCAACAGCGGCCATGTAATCCTCCGGGAGTTGGGCGGACGGAGTGTCGGACACCGGCCGCGGCCTTGTCCACTCTCAGGGCTTTCGCGCAACGATATGGAAGATGTGCCAGTGCTTGGCGTTGCCGCGGGGAGTGACGCCGTCATCTTCCTCCTCCTCGAACATCTCGAGATCGAGACCGTCGAGATGGGCCAGCGCCTCGTCGCGCTCGAGGAAGGTCATGCCGGGGCGGCCGACCCAACTGTCGCGCGGTCCGTACCACTGGCCGGAGAAGCGGCCGCCCGAGGGCAAGGCTTCGCGGATGCGCGCCCAGGTTCGCAGGAAGGCAGGCGCCTCGCAGAGGGGCATGGCGAAACTTGAATTCACCAGATGGACGCCGAGCGGGATCGGCACCTCCTCGAAGCGGGCGTGCACTGGCGTGACGTCGCTGCCTTCGGGCAGATCGCGCGCCTGGAGCTGGTTCAGCGCCTCGGGTTCGGCATCGACGGCGATCACACGCCAGTTGCGGCGCAGCATCTCAACGACATCGCGGCCATCGCCGCAGCCGAGATCGATGACGAGGCCGTCAGTCGGTGTCGTGCCGAACGCGTCGAGCGCGGCGAGAAGCGTGCGCCGCGGCGGCCGGTCGCGAAGCTTCGCGTAGTAGTTGCCCCAACCGGCGGAGCGATCGCTTTCCGTCATGCGCGTTCTCTCTCGGCCTCGGCGCTTGTCGTGTGGCTGTTCGTGTGATCGTATCGCATTTCATAATCAATGAAGTCGGGAATCCGGGAGGAAATCATGAAAGGCTTGGGAAGCCTCATTGTCGCTGCTGCCATTGCATTTGCGCCGGTCGCCGCCCGCGCGGACCTCAAGGCGATCACCGAGGCCGCCAAGAAGGAAGGCGAGCTCACCTGGTACATCGCCCACTACACGTCCGAAGGCGCCGAGGATATCGGCCGCGGATTCACCGAAATGTACGGCATCAAGGTCAATGTCGTGCGCACGACGGCCCAGGTCGCCTACCAGCGCCTGCTGCAGGACATCAAGAACAACCAGACGATCTGCGACGTCTTCTCGTCGACCGACGTCGGGCACTATGTCCGCCTGAAGGCGGAGGGCCGCTTCGACAAGTACATCCCCGAAGCCTCGTCCAAGATCGTCCCGACGTTCCAGAATTTCGATCCCGACGGCTTCTATCACACGACTTCGGCCGGCCTCGTCGTGCTCACCTACAACACTTCCAAGGTGAAGCCCGAGGATGCTCCCAAGAAGTGGGAGGACCTGCTCGACATCAAGTGGAAGGGCAAGGTCTCGATCGGCCATCCCGGCTTTTCCGGCTATGTCGGCACCTGGGTGCTGACCATGAAGAAGCTCTACGGCTGGCAGTACTTCGAGAAGCTCGAGAAGAACAAGCCGCAGATCGGCCGCTCGATCAACGACACCGTGACGGCGCTGAACGCCGGCGAGCGCCAGGTGGCGGCCGGCGCCGACGGCTCGACGCTGTTCAGTGCAGCGCGCGGCAATCCGCTCGCGGTCACCTATCCCACGGACGGTTCCGTGCTGATCATCGCTCCGTCGGGCATCATGAAGGGCAGCAAGCATCCCAATGCAGCGAAGCTCTTCATGGAGTTCCTCTATTCGGTCGAGGCGGCGAAGATCAACGCCAAGCACTTCGGCATACCGCTGCGCCCCGAGGTGCCGGCGCCTCCGGGTGCGAAGCCGATCAGCGAGGTGAAGACCATCCGGCCGACCGTCACGGAGATCGACAAGGGCATCCCCGAGGTGATCGAGCAGTGGCGCGACACGTTCGGCAACTGACCGTCAGGCGCCGAGTATGGCCGTAGCGGCTTCTGCCATCGATATCGCGCCGGCCCGACGACAGCGCGTCTTCGATTCCACATGGATCCTGTGGATCGCAATCATCGCGGTCCTCCTGTTCCTTGTGGTCAGTCCGTTCGTCTATCTGGTGATCACCAGTTTCCAGGCCGAACGGACGGGTGACTTCACGCTGGCGAACTACGCCACGGCCTACGGCCGGGCTCGCTACATCGACGCCTTGCTCAATTCGCTGAAGCTCGGTGCCGTATCGGCGTTGCTGGCCGGTGTCTTCGCCGTCCCGCTCGCCTGGGCGGTCGCACGCACGGACATGCCGGGGCGCGGCTTCACCCGCATGCTGGTGCTGGCGACGTTCATCACGCCGCCCTACACCGGCGCGGTCGCCTGGATCCTGCTGGCCGGCCCCAACGCGGGCTGGCTCAACCGCTTCTACATGCTGGTGACAGGGGCAGAGGCGGGGCCCTTCAACATCTACAGCTTCACCGGCCTCGCCGTCGTCATCGCGCTCTACTCGTTTCCCTACATCTTCATCTTCACGACCGCCGCGCTCGAGCTGGTGTCATCGGAGATGGAGGATGCGGCCAACATCCTGGGCGCCGGCCCGTGGCGGACGATGCGAAAGGTGACCTTGCCGCTCGCGCTGCCGGCCATCCTGGGCGGCCTGATCATCTGCTTCCTCGAGGCGATCGCCCTGTTCGGCTCGCCCGCGATGATCGCTATCCCCGCCAGATTCAATGTCGTCACGACGCAGCTATTCCAGTTCTTCGGCAATCCCGTGCGAGTCGAGGTGGCGGCGGCCTATGCCATGCCGCTGCTCGGGGTGACGATCCTGCTGGTGCTGGTCCAGCGCCTGATCGTGCGCCGCAAGGGCTTCGTGGCGCTCACCGGCAAGGGTGGCGAACGCCGACCGACCCTGCTGGGACGCTGGCGTTGGGCGATGTTCGGCTACGCGATGTTCGTGGCCGCGCTGGCCGTCTTCCTGCCCTACATCTTCCTGGTGCAGTCGGCTTTCGCCAAGGCGTGGGGCCGTGGGTTCCTGCTCGACAACATCACCATCGCCAACTTCCGCTTCATCCTCTTCGAGCACGCGACCGCGGCGCAGTCGGTGATCAACAGCTTCCTCTACGCCGGCGTCAGCGCCACCGTGGCGGTGTTCCTGACCCTGGGCGTGGCCTATATCGTGGCGCGCCGCCTGATCCCGTTCGGCGGCGTGCTGGGCTTCCTCTGCGTGGCGCCGTTCGTGATCCCGGGCGTCGTCCTGGCGATCGGTTTCTATGCGGCCTATGCGCCGCCGCCGCTGGCCCTCTACGGCACGGCGCTGATCCTCATCCTGGCCTTCACGACGCGCTTCCTCCCCGTGGGCTACGTCAACGCGAGTGCTGCGATCCGCAGCCTCAATCCCGAGATGGAGGAGGCGGTGCGGGTGCTGGGCGGTAGCCGGCTGACGGCGCTGCGCAAGGTCGTGGCGCCACTGCTGAAACGCAACCTGCTGGGCGCCTGGCTGCTGATCTTCATCCCGGCGACGCGCGAGCTGTCGGCGGCGATCTTCCTCTACGGGCCCAACACCAAGGTGGCTTCGGTCATGATCTTCGACATGAGCGAGGAGGGGAACTTCGAGCGGCTTGCCGCGCTGGCCCTGATCCTGCAAGTGCTGACCCTGCCGCTGCTCTGGATCGGGCAGAAGGCCCTGGGCCGTGATTTCATGCTGAGGCGCAACGCGACATGAGCAAGCTCGTCCTGAAGAACGTCGCCAAGCGCTACGGCGCCTTCGAGGCGGTCGCCGATTTCTCGCTGGAGCTGGTGCCGGGCGAATTCGTCTCGCTGCTGGGTCCCTCGGGCTGCGGCAAGACGACGACGCTCCGCATGATTGCGGGCTTCATGCCGCCGACAGTGGGCTCGATCGTGATGGACGGCCGCGAGATCTCCTCGCCGTCGGGCGTCGTGCCGCCCGAGCACCGGCGCATGTCGATGATCTTCCAGAGCTATGCGATCTGGCCGAACATGACGGTGGGCGAGAATGTCGGCTTCGGCCTGCAGGTGAGGAAGCTGTCGCGCGCCGAGATCGACCGTCGCGTCGACAAGATCCTCGACGTCGTCCAGATGCGCAATCTCAAGGGCCGCTATCCCGCCGAGCTGTCGGGCGGCCAGCAGCAGCGCGTGGCGCTGGCCCGCGCCATCGTGGTCGAGCCCGAGGTGCTGCTGCTCGACGAGCCGCTCTCCAACCTCGACGCCAACCTGCGCGAGGAGATGCGTTTCGAGATCCGCCGCCTGCACGACGAGTTCAAGATCACGACGGTCTACGTCACGCACGACCAGTCCGAGGCGATGGTGACGTCGGACCGCATCGTCGTGATGAACAAGGGCAAGATCGAGCAGATCGACGCGCCGCATGTCCTCTACGGCCGCCCGAAGAGCCGCTTCGTCGCGGGCTTCATCGGCCGCACCAACTTCCTGGAGGGCGATCATCAAGGGGCCGACGTCCGTTTCGACGGCTTCAGTGCGGCTGCAGGCCGGCTCGAAGGCGCGAACGGCAGCGGCAAGCTCCTCTATTCCCTGCGGCCGCAGGCGATCGGGCTCTCTATGCAGAAATCCGGCGGCGCCGGGCTCGCAATCGAGGCCGAGATCTCGGACCGGTCGTATCTCGGCGAATACTGGGACTATCAGGTGCGGCCGCTCGGGGCCGCCAAGGCGCTCCGCGTCTCGACCGGCCCCAACGCGGTGTTCGAGGTCGGCAGCCGGGTCTGGCTGGAGATCGATCCCGCCGCCATGGTACGGGTAGACTAGTCGCCCAACGTAGAGTGAGAAGATGACCGCAGGACCGCTCAGCCGCTTCACCGT
>SCVT01000624.1 GCA_004296815.1 Reyranella sp.
GCCCAGCGGCCGGCGCAGCAGCGGCAGCTCGCCGACGAGTGTCGGAAGGATGTCGCCGAAGCGCGCCGTCGCCTGCCCGTAGGCCTGCTCGACCTCGTCCGCCGCGCCGAACGCCTCGATGATGAGATCGATCGGCCCGTGCTGCAGATGCAGACGGCCGTCGGCGAGGCGGGCGGCGATCGCGCTCATTCCACGCGCACCTTGTGGCGGGCCAGCACGTCCTCGAGGGTGACAGCGCGCGAGGCGTAGCCGCCCAGCGCCGCATAGTCCTCGGCGCGCAGGGTGAATTCGATGGGCGCCACCAGCGCGGGCGTCGGCACATAGCCGAAGGATTTCTCGGGCATCTTCGCGACATCGACCATCAGGGTGATGCCGCCGCCCGGCCAGACATAGGCCGGCACGCCGCCCAGCGTGACCTTGGTCAGCGTGTCGCGCACCGAGCGCGTCAGCCGCACGGGATTCTCCGTCACACCGGCGCGCAGCGAGCCGCCGGCGCCCGCCATGAACAGCACAGTGCAGAGCGCGGGCTCGCAATTCTCCGCGATGCGCTCCACGACATGGCGCACCGGGACCGGCATGTCGGCGGGCCTGGGCTTCAGCTCGCCGTCGAGCTCGTACCACGCCGAATGCTCGCCCGTGGTCGACACCATCAGCAGCTTGAGGCCCGGCCATGCCTGCTTGGGATCGATCTTCTCGATGATCTCCAGCGGATCGTCGACGTTGGTGCCGCCCCAGCCGAGGCCGGGTTCGGCCACCTGGAAATAGCGGCCGGGCGTCGAGCGGCGGCCACGCACGCGGATGCCGGCCGGCTTCATGTCGAGGAAGGCGCCGCCCTGGTGCTCGGTCAGCACGCCGGTGATGTGGTCGTCGACCACGATCACCTCGTCGACATGGTCCTTCCACTGCGGCGCGAACATGCCGATGGCGGCCGAGCCGCAGCCGACGCGCATGCGCTCCTCGAGCGTGCCGTTCACCACCGGCGGCCGATCGGCCTGCACGATCACCGTCGAGCCGCCGTCGATCGAGAGCTCCACCGCTTCGCGATTGCAGAGCGCCAGCAGCGCATCGCAGGTGACGACGCCCTCCTTCTTGCTGCCGCCCGTCAGGTGATGTACGCCGCCCAGCGACAGCATCTGCGAGCCGTACTCCGCCGTCGTGACGTGGCCCACCGCCTCGCCCTTCATGCGGACGGCCGCCTGCTCGGGGCCGAGATAGCGGTCGGTGTCGATCTTCACCTTGACGCCGCAGTAGCTGAAGATGCCCTCGGTCACGACCGTGACCATGTCGACGCCCTCGTGCTTCGAGGAGACGATGAAGGGCGCGGGCTTGTAGTCGGGATAGGTCGTGGTGGCGCCGATACCCGTCACGAACGCGCCTTCGCCCTTGCCCAGCTCGCCGCGCCACGCCTCGCTGCCCTCGACGAAGGCCACGCGCGCCAGATCGGGCTTGGCGAGAAGAACGAGCGGATCGACGCGGACCAGCGCGCCGTTCTCGTTGGCGTAGCGGTCGCAGGCGCCGGCGCGGCCGGGCCGGATGCGGCAGAGCACGGGACAGGCGTCGCAGCGCACGATGCCCGCGCTGCGTTCAGCCTCGCTGAGCGATATGTCGTCGCTCATGACCCCTTCCCTTCCCGAGCCACGATGGCTTCGCGCAGCCGGTGCGGCAACAGCGGAACGCGGGTGGCGCGCACGCCGGTCGCGTGATGGACCGCGCCCAGGATCGCCGGCGCCGTCGGCACCAGGCCCGGCTCGCCCACGCCCTTGGCGCCCGAGGGGCCCAGCGGCTCGCGATCCTCGATCAGGATGCAGTCGATCGGCGGCACGTCGCCCACCGTCGGGATGAGATAGTCGTGCAGGTTCTCGGTGCGGCCGGGCAGGTATTCCTCCATCAGCGCGAGGCCCAGCCCCTGCGCCACGCCGCCCTGGATCTGGCCCTCGACCAGCGTCGGGTTGATCGCCTTGCCGACATCGTGCGCCGCCACGATGCGCAGCACCTTCACCGTACCAAGCTCGATATCGACTTCGACCTCGGCCATCTGGGCCGCGAACGCATAGGTGGCGTACGGGACGCCCTGGCCGTCGGCATCGAGCGGCGTCGTGGGCGGATCGAACACCCCCTCGCCCATCAGCGGCCCGGCGGTCGCGAGATCGATGATGCGGACCTCGCCGCCGTCGCGCACCGCGAGCTTCGCGCCCTCGAGCG
>SCVT01000625.1 GCA_004296815.1 Reyranella sp.
GCGTCCATGTCGAGACCTGGCAGGCGACCTACGCCGGCCTGCTGCCCGACTCGATGCTGGTCTCCATGTCGGACGTGCGCCAGTCGGCCTGGTGGTCGCAGCTTCTCGCCGATCCCGGCGAGGCGCGCGGCGTGTTCGTGGCCGACGACGAGGAGATGGGCGTCGTGGGCTTCGGCAGCTGCGGGCCGGTGCGCGACCGGCCGGAAGGGCTCGACGGGCGCGAGCTCAAGGTGGGCGAGGTCTACACGCTCTACGTCGAGCCGGATTTCCAGAACCGCGGCCTCGGCCGGCGCCTGCTCGACGCGCTGTTCCGCCAGCTCATGGCCGACCGCTGCGACACCGTCGTGCTCTGGATGCTGGCGCAGAACCCCACGCGCTTCTTCTACGAGGGGCTGGGCGGCGAGCCGGTGGGCGAGCGGGTCGACACTCTGGCCGGGGTCAACGTCGACGAGATCGCCTACGGCTGGCGCCATCTCAGGGTCCCGCTGGTCCGCCGCCGCCTCGCCGCGGAGGAGTGAACCATCCACACGCCGAAACGGTTGATGCCGCCCACGCTGGCCTATATATCGCCCCATGGCAGACCGTTTGCTGATCGTCGATTTCGGTTCCCAGGTTACCCAGCTCATTGCCCGGCGCGTGCGTGAAGCCGGGGTCTACTGCGAAATCCTGCCCTTCCAGTCGGTCGACGGGGCCAAGATCAAGGCCTTCGATCCCAAGGGGATCATCCTTTCCGGCGGCCCGGCCTCGGTGACCGAGGGCCAGTCGCCCTCAGCCCACCCCGACATCTTCAAGGCCGACCTCCCCGTGCTGGGCATCTGCTACGGCGAGCAGACCATGGCGAAGGAGCTGGGCGGCCAGGTCGAGAGCGGCCACCACCGCGAGTTCGGCCGGGCCGAGCTCGAGGTGAAGACCCCGAGCCGCCTGTTCGAGGGCGTCTGGGCGCCGGGCGACCGCAAGCAGGTCTGGATGAGCCACGGCGACCGCGTGACGAAGCTGCCGGACGGCTTCTCCGTCATCGCCACCAGCGAGAACGCGCCCTTCGCCGCCATCGCCGACGAGAAGCGCGGCTATTACGGCGTGCAGTTCCACCCCGAGGTGATGCACACGCCCGACGGCGCCAAGCTGCTGCGCAACTTCGCGCTCAAGATCGCCGGCGCCAAGGGCGACTGGACGATGGCCGCCTTCAAGGAACGCGCCATCGCTCAGATCCGCGCCCAGGTCGGCAAGGGCAAGGTGATCTGCGGCCTCTCGGGCGGCGTCGACTCCTCGGTCGTGGCCGTGCTGCTGCACGAGGCGATCGGCGACCAGCTCCAGTGCGTGTTCGTCGACCACGGCCTCCTGCGCCTCGACGAGGGCGAGCAGGTGGTCCGCCTGTTCCGCGACCACTACAACATCCCGCTGATCCACTCCGACGCGTCGGACCTGTTCCTGAACGCGCTGAAGGGTGTCACCGACCCGGAGAAGAAGCGCAAGACGATCGGGGCGCTGTTCATCGATGTCTTCGAGAAGGAAGCCAAGACCATCGGCGGCGCCGGTTTCCTGGCGCAGGGCACGCTCTATCCCGACGTGATCGAGTCCGTCTCGTTCACCGGCGGCCCCTCGGTCACGATCAAGAGCCACCACAATGTCGGCGGCCTGCCGGCCCGCATGAACATGAAGCTGGTGGAGCCGCTGCGCGAGCTGTTCAAGGACGAGGTGAGGGCGCTCGGCCGCGAGCTCGGCCTTCCGGCCGACCTGGTGAACCGCCATCCGTTCCCCGGCCCCGGCCTCGCCATCCGCATCCCCGGCGACATCACGAAGGAGAAGCTCGACCTGCTGCGCCAGGTCGACGCCGTCTACCTCGACGAGATCCGCAAGGCCGGCCTCTACGACGAGATCTGGCAGGCCTTCGCCGTGCTGCTGCCGGTGCGCACCGTGGGCGTGATGGGCGACGGCCGCACCTACGACCAGGCCTGCGCGCTCCGCGCC
>SCVT01000626.1 GCA_004296815.1 Reyranella sp.
CCTCGGCGATGGTGGTGACGGAGTCGACCGAAAATGTGATCACCCAGCTCAAGGCGCGCGCCGCCAAGATCTGGAAGATCGATCCCGACGCGGTGACCTGGGAGAACGGCGAGGCGAAGCCCGCCGGCGACAACGCCGGCAAGTTCGAGCCGCTGACCCTCGCGCAGATCGCCGCCCAGGCCAGCGCCACCGGCGGCCCGATCGGCGCCGGCAAGCAGCTCAACACCACGGGTGCGGAAGGCGGCTTCGCGACTCACGTTTGCGACGTCGAGGTCGACCAGGATCTCGGCATCGTGCGCGTGCTGCGCTACACGTCCTTCCAGGACGTCGGCCGCGCCATTCATCCGGCCTACGTTGAAGGCCAGATGCAGGGCGGCGCCGCCCAGGGCATCGGCTGGGCGTTGAGCGAAGAGTACATCTACGACAAGAACGGCAAGCTCGATAACGCGAGCTTCCTCGACTACCGCATGCCGGTCTGCTCCGACCTGCCGATGCTCGACTCGGTGATCATCGAGGTCCCGAACCCGAAGCATCCGCAGGGCGTGCGTGGCGTCGGCGAGGTGCCGCTCGTGCCGCCGCTCGCGGCGGTGTCGAACGCCGTCTACAACGCGCTTGGCACGCGCTTCTATGCGTTGCCGATGTCGCCGCCGCGCGTGCTGGCTGCGACCTCCGTGCGTCAGGCGGCGGAGTAACGATCCGTCAGGATCGCGGCGGCCTCATCGCATCGAGGGCCGCCGCGGCGACGGTTGGGAAGGCGATACGCTCGCCTTCCGGCAGCGGCGGCAGGCCGCGCTCGATATCCTTCTCGACTCGTGTCTGCAGGTTGCCGAACAGCAGCCTGACGCCGCGCTCGCCCAGCTCTCGCTCCAACTCGACCAGCATGTCGATCGCCGTCAGCTCGACATCGTGGATCGCCCTTCCGTCGACCACGACGGCCCGCACGTCGGGCGTCTTCTCGACCAGCGCCTCGACCCTCTCGCGAAAGACATTGCAGTTGGCGAAGAAGAGCGGCGCGGAGAAGCGGTAGACGACCAGGCCGGGCTGCGCCTCGGCATCGTCGCGATGCGCCATGTCGTGCCAGCCGCCGTCCGGCGTGCGGCCGAGCAGCGCGTCGGGCGGAAAGGCGAGCGCCCGCAGGAGCAGCAGCAGCGAGAAGACGACGCCCACAAGGATGCCTTCCATGACGCCCAGCGCCACGACGCTGACAAGGGTGATGAGGGCAGCGGCGAGGCTGATGCCGCGGAAGCGCCAGAGCCGGCCGAATTCGGCGAACTCGCAGAGCGTCCAGGCCGACGCGATCAGCACGCCGCCCAGCACCGCCGACGGCAGGTAATAGAGAAGCCCGGCCAGCCACAGCATGACGCCGGCCACCACGGCGGCCGCGATCACGCAGGCCATCTGCGTCCGCCCGCCCGACGCCTCGACCACGGCGGTGCGCGAGTCGCTGGCGCTGATCGGCAGGCCCTGGCTGACGCCCGAGGCGAAGTTCGCCGCGCCGATGGCGATCAGCTCCTGGTTGGCGTCGATCCTGTAGCCGTTGCGCGCGGCGAAGGCCCGCGCGGTGATCATCGTGTCGGAGAAGGAGAGCAGCGCGGTCATCAGCGCCACCGGCAACAGCAGGTCGAAATCGGCGAGCGACGGAATCGGCATCGAGAGCGACGGCAGGCCCGTCGGGATGCGCCCAACGACGGCGACGCCCAGCCGATCGGCACCGACCAGGGCGACGATCGTGCCCGAGACGACCAGCGCCACGACGGCGCCCGGCACGCGCTTCACGTAGCGGCGGCAGAGCAGGATCACGGCGAAGGTCGCCGCGCCGAAAGCCAGCGACACGAGATTGGTCTCGCCGAGCTTCGGCAGCAGCGCCTCGATCTGGTCGAGCGTCGTCTCGCCGCCCGCCTTGATGCCCAGCACCTTCGGCAACTGCGCCACGGCGATCACCAGGGCGAGCCCGTGCATGAAGCCCACGATCACCGGCTTGGAGAGCAGGTCGGCCACGAAGCCCAGCCGCAGGATGCCGGCGGCGACGCAAAGGATGCCAACCATCACGCCCAGGATGGCCACCAGCACCGCGAGCCGCGCCGGATCGCCCACCGCCATCGGCAGCACGATCACCGCCACGATCGCCGACATGGCCGTGTCCGGCCCGACCACGAGCTGGCGCGAGCTGCCGAACAGGGCATAGGCAAGCAACGGCAGCATGCTGCCATAGAGGCCGGCGAGCGGCATGCCCGCCATCTCGCCGTAGGCGAGGCCGACCGGGACCAGCACGGCGCCCAGGGTCAGGCCGGCCGCCAGATCGTGCGGCAGGAACGAGGACCGGTAGTCCCTGAGCCTGGCGAGGCCCGGCACCCAGCGCGCGATGGTCATGTGAACGCTCTCCCCCGCCGGACTATGGCACGGCAGAATGGGGTTGCGGCTCAGGCCGCAAATAGGTATTTCCGTACTGAATTACGCAAATAAGGAAACGCCATGCTGGGAGAGCCAACCCCGTGACATTGCCGTCCGGCATCTCCTTCTCGGCCGACCACAAGGTCGGCCTCCCGGCCCGCTTCAACGTCGCCGTGCCCTTCGTCGACCGTCACCTTGCCGAAGGCCGGGGCAACAAGGTCGCGATCCGTACGCGGCAGGAGACCGTCACCTACGCCCAGCTCGCCGAGCGCGTGAACCGCGCAGGCAACGCGCTGCTGTCGGCGGGACTGAAGCCCGGCGACCGGATGCTGATGGTGGTGAAGGACTGCCCGGCGTTCTTCTATCTCTTCTGGGGCGCCATCAAGGCCGGCATCGTGCCGGTGCCGCCCAACACGCTGCTGCGCAGCCCCGACTACACCTACATGATCGAGGACTCCGGCTGCGGACTGGTCGTCTACTCGATTGAATTCGCCGGTGAGATCGAGCCGGCGCTCGCGCAGCTCGATGTGCCCGCGCTCACCGTCGACGCCTTGCTGAAGGACATGGATGCCGCCTCGGACGAGCTCGAGCCGCTGCTCGCCGCCCCGACCGACGACTGCTTCTGGCTCTATTCCTCGGGCTCGACCGGCCGCCCCAAGGGCGCCGTGCATGCGCAGCGCGACATGGTGGTGACCAGCGAGCTTTACGGCGTGCGCGTCCTCGGCGTCACCGAAGCCGACATCTGCTACTCGGCGGCCAAGCTCTTCTTCGCCTACGGCCAGGGCAACGGCATGACCTTCCCGCTGTGGACGGGCGGCACGGCGGTGCTCGACGACCGCCGGCCGACGCCGGACACGACCTTCGAGATGATCGAGACCTTCAAGCCCACGATCTTCTACGGCGTGCCGTCGCTCTATGCGCCGCAGCTCGCCGCACTGGAGAAGGCGCCGCGTGATCTCTCGAGCCTGCGCGCCTGCGTCTCGGCGGGCGAAGCGTTGCCCGCCGACATGTTCCGGCGCTGGAAGGAGAAGACCGGCACGGTGATCCTGGACGGCATCGGCTCGACCGAGGCGCTGCACATCTTCATCGGCAATCGCCTCGGCGACTTCCGGCCGGGGACCAGCGGCAAGCCGGTGCCGGGCTACGAGTGCCGCATCCTCGACGAGACCGGCGCCGCGGTGTCGAACGGCGCCAGCGGCCGGCTGTGGATCCGCGCCGAGTCGGCCGCCAAGTATTACTGGAACAAGCCCGAGAAGACGGCCGAGACGATGGTCGACGGCTGGCTGAACACCGGCGACACCTATCGCCAGGACGAGGACGGCTACTTCATCTACGAGGGCCGCAGCGACGACATGCTGAAGGTCGGCGGCATCTGGTGCTCGCCGGTCGAGATCGAGAACTGCCTGGTCGGGCATCCCGCCGTCCTCGAGGCCGCCGTCGTCGGCCAGGCCGACGAGCAGGAGCTGATCAAGCCCAAGGCCATCGTCGTCCTGAAGCAGCCGGACGATGCGGGCGCGGCGCTCACCGACGCGCTGATGGCCCATTGCAAGCAGACGCTTGCGCCCTACAAGTATCCCCGCTGGGTCGAGTACGTGCCCGAGTTGCCCAAGACGGCGACCGGCAAGATCCAGCGGTTCAAATTGCGCGTTTGAGGGATTTCGGCTTGTATAGGGCCCTGGGCGAAATGACGGGGACGTTTCTGGGAGGCACACCATGAAAATGAATTTGTTTGGTACCACAACAATTATGGCGCTAGGCGCCATGAGCCTCGGCGGCCTGCCCGCCATGGCGCAGACGCCGATCAAGATCGGCTTCGTCAGCACCTTCTCCGGCCCGCAGGCCGCGATCGGCGAGGACATGCGCCGCTCGGTCGAGCTCGCCAAGGAGCATCTCGGCGGCAAGATCGCCGGACGCCCGATCGAGATCATCTACGAGGACGACCAGTTCAAGCCCGACGTCGGCAAGCAGAAGTCCGAGAAGCTCGTCCAGCAGGACAAGGTGAACTTCGTCGCTGGCTACATCTGGTCGAACGTGCTGCTCGCCTCGCTCAAGACGGTGACCGACGAGGGCGACACGATCCTGATCTCGTCCAACGCCGGCCCCTCGCAGATCGCGGGCGAGCTCTGCAACAAGAATTTCTTCTCGACGTCGTGGCAGAACGACCAGACGCCGATGGCGATGGGCGAGTATCTGAACACCAAGGGCGTGAAGAGCCTCTACCTGATGGCCGGCAACTATGCCGCCGGCAAGGACATGCTCGCGGGCGTGAGGCGCACCTTCAAGGGCGAGATCAAGGGCGAGGACCTCACCAAGTGGCCCGACCAGCTCGACTTCTCGGCCGAGCTCGCCAAGATCCGCGCCGCCAAGCCGGACGGCATCTTCATCTTCTATCCCGGCGCGCACGGCGTGCAGTTCCTGACGCAGTACTCGCAGGCCGGCCTCAAGAGCCAGGTGCCGCTCTACCAGGTGTTCTCGATCGACGCGATCACGCTGCCGCTGCAGAAGGAACTCGCGCTCGGCACGCTCGGCGCCCAGGAATGGGTCAACGACCTGCCGAACGAGCAGAACAAGCGTTACGTCGCCGACTTCAAGAAGAAGCACACCGTCTACCCGTCCTACTACGGCGCACAGAGCTACGACTCGATCATGCTGATCGCGTCGGCGGCCGAAGCGCTGAAGGGCGATCTCACGAACAAGGACAAGGTCCGCGCCGAGATGAAGAAGGCCAACTTCAAGTCGCTGCGCGGCGACTTCAAGTACAACACCAACCAGTTCCCGATCCAGAACTTCTACATCCAGGAAGCGGTCAAGGATCCCGAAGGCATGATGACCGTCAAGACGATCGCCACGGCGGTGAAGGACGGCAAGGACCCGTACTACGAAAAGTGTCCGATGAAGTAAGGCCAGGGGAGCGATAGCGGACGGGAGCGCGGCAACGCGCTCCCGTTTCGTTTGGGGACTTGGGGACGAGATGGACTATCTGCTGCTCCAGATGCTGAACGGCGTGCAGCTCGGCCTGCTGATGTTCCTGCTCGCCGCCGGTCTGACGCTCACCTTCGGCATCATGGATCTGGTCAACCTGGCGCACGGCTCCCTCTACATGATGGGCGCCTACATCGCCTGGACGCTGATCGGCTGGACCGACTCCTTCGTCATCGGCGCCATCCTGACGGTGCCGGCCACGTTCCTTCTCGGCCTCGTGGTCGAGGCCGTCGTCGCGCGCCGCCTCTACGCCCGTGACCACCTCGACCAGGTGCTGGCGACCTTCGGCCTGATCCTGTTCTTCAACGAGCTGGTCCGCGTGATCTGGGGACCGGCCGGCAAGAGCATCGCCGTGCCCCAGTTCCTGAACCACACAGTCGAAATCCTGCCCGGCATGCCCTATCCCGCCTACCGCTTCGCCATCATCGTGGTGGGCGCCGCGGTCGCCGTCCTGCTCGCCTGGCTGGTGGCGCGCACGCGGGTCGGCATGCTGATCCGCGCCGGCGCCTCCAACCGCCGCATGATCGGCGCGCTCGGCGTCAACATCGAGCTGCTGTTCAGCCTGGTGTTCGGCCTGGGCGCGGTGTTCGCGGGCCTCGCCGGCCTGATGGCCGCCCCCATCACGTCGGTGAAGATCGGCATGGGCGACGACATCCTGATCCTCGCCTTCGTGATCATCGTCATCGGCGGCATCGGCTCGATCAAGGGCGCGTTCATCGCCGCCATGGTCGTGGGCCAGATCGACATCGTCGGCCGCGCCTTCCTGCCCGACCTGCTCAAGACCTTCATGAGCAACGCCGCCGCCTCGACGGCCGCACCCGCGATCTCGCAGGTCCTGGTCTATGTCGTGATGGCCGGCGTGCTGGTGTGGCGGCCGACCGGCCTGTTCGGCCAAAGAACATGATCGCCGCGCTGCGCACACCGCGCGGTCTCGTCACGGTGCTGGTCCTGGTCGTGCTCGCGGTCCTGCCGCTGCTGACGCAGGCTTTCGACCAACGCTACCTGCTCTCGATCGGCACCAAGATCGTGATCTGGTCGATCGCCGCGGTCAGCCTCAACATGATCCTGGGCTATGGCGGCATGGTGAGCTTCGGCCACGCCGTCTTCTTCGGCATCGGCGGCTATGCCGTCGGCATCCTCTCCGCGCACGGCGTGTCGAGCGGCTGGATCCAGTGGCCGGTGGCGCTGCTGGCCGCCACGCTCTGGGCCGCCCTGGTCGGCGCGCTATCGCTGCGCACACGCGGCCTCTACTTCATCATGATCACCTTGGCCTTCGCGCAGCTCGTCTACTATGTCGGCGGCGGGCTCGAAGCCTACGGTGCGGACGACGGGCTGAACATCAGCCGCAGTCGCTTCCCCGGCGTGATCGACCTGCGCAACAAGGCCTCCTTCTACTGGCTCTGTTTCGTGCTGCTCTGCGGCACCTTGTGGTTCTGCAGCCGCTTCGCCAATTCGCGCTTCGGCTACGTGATCCGTGGCGCCAAGTCGAACGACCTTCGCATGACCGCGCTGGGCTTCCCGGTGTTCCGTTACCGGCTCGCCGCCTTCACGATCTCCGGCGCCTTCGGCGGCCTGGCCGGCATCCTGCTCGCCAACGAGGGCGCCTACATCTCACCCGCCATGATGTCGTGGGTGAAATCCGGCGACCTCATCGTCATCGTCGTGCTGGGCGGCATGGGCACGCTGTTCGGCCCGCTCTACGGCACCATCGCCTTCTTCGTGCTGGAGGAATCGCTGCCGCCGCTGCTCGACCTCGGGCGCAAGGGCTGGGGCGAATACTGGCAGATCGTGTTCGGCCCGATGCTGGTGCTGATCGCGCTCTACGCGCGTGGTGGCATCGACTCCCTGTTCGGGCGGCGCCGATGACCGCGCCGCTCCTCAGCACAGACCGTCTCGTGAAGCGCTACGGCGGTCTCGTCGCCACCGACAACGTCTCGATCGACGTCGTGCCCGGCGAGATCCACGCGCTGATCGGCCCCAACGGGGCCGGCAAGACCACCCTGGTGGGCCAGCTCACCGGCAACGTGACGCCCGACTCCGGCACGATCCGCTTTGCCGGCCACGACGTGACCCGCCTCAAGACGCATGCCCGCGTGGCGCTGGGCCTCGCGCGCTCCTTCCAGATCACCTCGGTGCTGCGCGAGTTCACCGCACTGGAGAACGTGGCGCTCGCCGTCCAGGCGCATGCCGGCCACTCCTTCCGCTTCCTGCGCGACGCACGGTCCGACGAGAGCCTGCGCGGGCCTGCCCGCACGCTCCTCGAGGAGGTCGGTCTCGGCAGCCGTGCCGACGCACCCGCCGCCGCGCTCAGCCACGGCGAACAGCGTCAGCTCGAGATCGCCATGGCGCTGGCCGGCGATCCGCAGCTCCTGCTGCTCGACGAGCCGATGGCCGGAATGGGCGCCGAGGAGAGCCAGCGCATGATCGGCTTCCTGCGCGCGCTCAAGGGCCGCCGCGCCATGCTGCTGATCGAGCACGACATGGACGCCGTCTTCCAGCTCGCCGACCGCATCACCGTGCTGGTGTACGGCCGCGCCATCGCCAGCGGCCCGCCGGCCGAGATCCGCGCCAACCCGGATGTCCGGCAGGCCTATCTCGGCGAGGAGACGGCCTGATGCTGCGGGTCCGTGAGCTCGAATCCTTCTACGGCGGCAGCCAGGCGCTGTTCGGCATGGAGCTCGGCATCGATGCCGGCGAGGTCGTGACCCTGATGGGCCGCAACGGCATGGGCAAGACCACGACCGTGCACACGATCATGGGCCTGATGCCGGCACGCCGCGGCACCGTCGAGTTCGAGGGCAAGCGCGTCGACGGGCTGCCCTCCTTCCGCATCGCGCGGCTCGGCCTCGGCCTGGTGCCGGAGGGGCGGCAGATCTTCCCCAACCTCTCGGTGCGCGAGAACCTGATCGCCGCCGGCGCCAACCGCACCAACCGGCCGAGCCCGTGGACCATCGAGCGTGTCTATGAGTTCTTCCCGCGGCTCGCCGAGCGCCAGCGCAACATGGGCAACCAGCTCTCCGGCGGCGAGCAGCAGATGCTGGCGATCGGCCGCGCGCTGATGACCAACCCCAAGCTCCTGATCCTCGACGAGGCGACCGAGGGGCTGGCGCCGCTGATCCGGCAGGAGATCTGGGATTGCCTCGGCCGGCTGAAGCGCGAGGGCCAGGCGATCCTGGTGATCGACAAGAACATTTCCCACCTGCTGCCGCTCGCCGACCGCCATCACATCGTCGAGAAGGGCCGCGTCGTCTGGACCGGTTCATCCACGGCCCTCGCGGGCGACAAGGACCTGCAGCACAGGTATCTTGGCGTCTGATCTCGCCCGGAGCCGTCGATGCGTCTGTCAGCCCTGCTTTCTTCGCTCGTTCTTGTGGCTGGCCCAGCCTTCGCGCAGGGGCAGGTGAACGTCTACAACTGGTCGGACTACATCGCCGAGGACCAGCTCAAGGACTTCACCAAGGACACGGGCGTCAAGGTCAACTACACGACCTACGATTCCAACGAGATCCTCGACGCCAAGCTGCGCACCGGCCGCTCCGGCTACGACATCGTGGTGCCGACCGCGTCGCCGTTCTTCGTGCGCCAGCTCCAGGCCAACATCTTCCTGCCCCTCGACACGTCGAAGCTGAAGAACTGGAAGAACCTCGACCCTGAGATCATGGCGGCCCTCGCCAAGTACGATCCGGAGAACAGGCACGGCGTGCCCTGGATGTGGGGCACCACGGGCATCGGATACAACGTGGCCGAGATCAGGAAGCGCATGCCCGACGCGCCGGTCGATTCGCTGCGCATGATCTTCGATCCGGCCGTCGTGGCGAAGTTCCAGGATTGCGGCGTCATGCTGCTCGACAGCGCGACCGACGTGCTGCCCGCGGCGCTCAAGTATCTCGGCCTCGATCCCGACTCCAAGAACATGGCCGACCTCAACAAGGCAGCCGACGTGGTGAAGGCGATCCGGCCTTTCGTTCGCAAGTTCCATTCGTCGGAGTACATCAACGCGCTGGCCGGCGGGAATATTTGCCTCGCCTTCGGCTTCTCGGGCGACATCTTCCAGGCGCGCGACCGCGGCGCCAAGGCCGCGGACAAGGTCGAGATCGCCTATGCGATCCCGAAGGAAGGCTCGCTGCTCTGGATTGACGTCGCGGGCATCCCCAAGGACGCGCCCAACGTCGCGAACGCCTATCGCTTCCTCGACTTCATGCTGGAGCCCAAGGTCGCCGCCGCCTCGAGCGAGCTCACCGGCTATGCCAACGGCAACAAGGCGGCCTTCGCGCTGCTGCCCAAGGACATCTCGGGCAATCCGCTGATCTATCCGCCCGAATCCGTGCGCGCGAAGTTCTACACCATCACCGCCGGCAACGCCGAGCAGCTGCGCGAGCGCACGCGGCTCTGGACCACCGTGAAGACGGGCCGTTGAGTTGAACGGTCCGATCGTCAGGATCGAGGGTCTCACCAAGCGCTTCGGCTCCGTCGTCGCCGTCGACGGCGTCGACCTTGAGATCCGGCGCGGCGAGCTGTTCGCCCTGCTGGGCGGCTCGGGCTGCGGCAAGACCACCCTGCTGCGCATGCTGGCGGGCTTCGAGACGCCTGATTCGGGCCGCCTCTTCATCGACGGCCAGGACATGACCGGCGTGCCGCCCTACGCGCGCCCCGTGAACATGATGTTCCAGTCCTACGCCCTCTTCCCGCACATGGACGTGGCCGCCAACGTGGCCTACGGGCTGCGCCGCGACGGGGTGCCCAAGCCCGAGATCGCGGACCGCGTGTCCAAAATCCTGCAGCAGGTCCATCTGTCCGACTTCGCGAGCCGCCGCCCCTCGCAACTCTCGGGCGGCCAGCGCCAAAGGGTGGCGCTTGCCCGCGCGCTGGTGAAGCGGCCGAAGCTGCTGCTGCTCGACGAGCCGCTGGCCGCGCTCGACCGCAAGCTGCGCGAGGGCACGCGTTTCGAGCTGGTGCGGCTCCAGGAGGAGCTCGGCCTCACCTTCGTGATGGTGACGCACGACCAGGAAGAGGCGATGTCGATGGCGAGCCGCCTCGCCGTCATGAACGCCGGCCACATCGTCCAGGTGGGCAGCCCGCACGAGATCTACGAGCGCCCCGCCACCCGTTTCGTCGCGGACTTCATCGGCATCGCCAACATCTTCGAGCGCGACGGGCGCTGGATCGTCCTGCGGCCCGAGAAGATCGCCCTGTCGACCGACCGCCCGGCCTCCGCGCATGTCGTTCAAGGCAAGATCGCCGACATCGCCTACGAGGGCGACCGCTCGCTGGTGCGCGTCGCCACCGGCGAGAAGGTGATGGCCGTGTCGGCGGTTCCCGATCCGTCGCATCGGCGCGGGCAGCCGGTCTGGCTGGGCTGGGCCAGCGACGCCGAGCACGTGCTGGCGCCATGAGAGCCGTCATCGGCGTCCCCTTCCTTTGGCTCGGCGTCTTCTTCGCCCTGCCCTTCGCGCTGGTCTTCGCCATCGCGCTCGGCACCAACAACCCGGACCTCGTCCCGCCGGTCGAGCTGGGCTTCAGCTTCAAGAACTTCGCGCTGCTCTTCAGCGACGATCTCTATCTCGCGGCTTGGCTGTCCTCGATCCGCATCGCCGCGACCTCGACCCTGATCGCGCTGCTGCTGGGGTACCCCATGGCCTATGCCATCGCGCGCGCCGCCCCCAACCGCCGGCCGCTGCTGCTGATGCTGGTCGTGCTGCCCTTCTGGACGTCGTTCCTGATCCGCATCTACGCCTGGATGGGCCTGCTCGCGAGCAACGGCACGATCGACCAGTTCCTGCGCTGGACCGGCATCGCCGACAATCCCGGCACGATCCTCGGCACCGAATGGGCGGTCCATCTCGGCATCGTCTATGCCTACCTGCCGTTCATGGTGCTGCCGCTCTACGCCACCCTGGAGAAGCTCGACACCGGCCTGCTCGAGGCCGCCTCCGATCTCGGCGCGCGGCCGTGGCAGGCCTTCCTCACCGTCACGCTGCCGCTGTCGTTCCCCGGCATCGTCGCGGGTTGCCTGCTGGTCTTCATCCCGTCGGTCGGCGAGTTCGTGATCCCCGACCTGCTGGGCGGCACCGACACGCTGATGATCGGCAAGGTCCTGTGGGACGAGTTCTTCACCAACGCCGACTGGCCTCTCGCCTCGGCCGTGGCGGTCTGCCTGCTCGTGCTGCTGGTCGTGCCCATCGCGATCTTCCAGCGCCAGCAGGCGCGTAGTCTGGAGCGGCAGTGATGGGCCGCGCCCGTTTCGCCTTCGGCGTGCTGGCCTTCGGCTACGCCTTCCTCTACCTGCCGATCGCGATGGTGATCGTCTACTCGTTCAACGAGTCGCGCCTCGTCACGGTCTGGTCGGGCTTCTCCTTCAAGTGGTGGCAGGCGCTGTTCGCCAACGAGGCGATGCTGCAGGCCGCCTGGCTGTCGCTGCGCATAGCCTTCGCGAGCGCCACCACAGCCGCCGTGATCGGCCTGGCGGCGGGCTACGCGCTGGTCCGCGCGCGACGCTTTCCCGGCCGCACCCTGTTCGGCAGCCTGGTCGTGGCGCCCATGGTGATGCCCGAGGTCGTCATGGGCATCTCCATGCTGCTGCTGTTCGTGGGCTCCGAGCGGCTGATGGGCGGGCCGGACCGCGGCTTCCTCACCATCGCCGTCGCGCACATCACCTTCTCGATCGCCTTCGTCGCCATCGTCGTGCAGGCACGCCTCACCGACTTCGACCGCAGCCTCGAGGAGGCGGCGATGGATCTCGGCGCGACGCCGTGGGTGACGTTCCGTACCATCACCCTGCCGCTGCTCCTGCCCGCCGTCGGCTCGGGCTGGCTGCTCGCCTTCACGCTGTCGTTGGACGACCTGATCCTGACGCAGTTCGTGGCCGGCGCGCAGTCTCAAACGCTTCCGATGCGCGTCTATTCCAGCGTGCGGCTGGGCGTCGATCCGCAGATCAACGTGCTCGCGACCATCGTGGTCTCGGTCGCAGCCTGTGCATTGATGCTGTCCGGCTGGCTGACGCGAAAGAAAGTTTGAGCTAAGAATCCTCCACTTGGGAGGAAAATATGCCGAAAAAGGGAACATTCAGGGCTTCGCGGCGTAACGTGCTGAAGGGGGTCGGAATGGCGACAATCGGTGCTTCGCTTCCGCCGGTGGGCTCGGCGATGGCGCAATCTGCGCCTGCTGCATCGGCAGCGCCGAAGGGGCCCAAGCTTCTCGAGATGGATGGCAAGGCCAAGCTCGCCGTGCTGGGCGACCGCCCGCTGGTTGCCGAGACGCAGGCCGAGCTGATGGACGACGACGTCACGCCGACCGCCAAGCTCTTCGTGCGCAACAACGGCGGCGTCCCCGACATCACCGGCGATCCCAAGGCGTGGAAGATCAAGATCGACGGCGAGGTGAATACGCCGCTCGAGATCTCGGTCGGTGAGATGATGAGCCGCTTCCCGAGCGTCACCTACCAGCTCACGCTGGAATGCGGCGGCAACGGCCGCTCCTTCTTCTCGCCCGAGGCGCGCGGCAACCAGTGGACCAACGGTGGCGTCGGCTGCCCGCAATGGACCGGCATCCGCCTTGCCGACGTGCTGAAGGCCGCCGGCCTCAAGCCGTCCGCCGCCTTCACCGGCCACTACGGCGCCGATCCGACGCTTGCCGGCGAGACCGACAAGCCCACCATCTCGCGCGGCATGCCGATCGCCAAGGCGATGGACGAGCACACGCTGATCGCCTTCAAGCTGAACGGCCAGGACATGCCGCTGATCCACGGCGCGCCGGCGCGCCTCGTCGTGCCGGGCTGGGCGGGCTCGCTCTCGACCAAGTGGCTGAAGCGCATCTGGGTGCGCGACAAGGAGCACGACGGCCCGGGCATGGGCGGCTTCTCCTACCGCGTGCCGAAGAAGCCGATCGTGCCCGGCAGCAAGGGCGACGAGAAGGACACCGCGATCCTGGAGGCGATGCCCGTGCGCTCGGTCATCACCTTCCCCGCCGACGGCACCAAGCTCACGAGCCGCAAGCTCGACCTGCGCGGCCAGGCCTGGTCGGGCGAGGGCGACATCAAGAGTGTCGACATCTCGACCGACTACGGCGTCACGTGGAAGACCGCCAAGGTCAACGCGCCGGCCAACAAGTTCGCCTGGCAGCGCTTCACCGCGTCGGTCGACCTGCCGAGCCCGGGCTACTACGAGGTCTGGGCCAAGGCCACGGACGCCAAGGGCGTGACCCAGCCCTTCACCGCGGCCAACTGGAACCCGCAGGGCTACGGCGCCAACCCGATCAACCGCATCCGGGTGCTCGTCGAGTCTTGAGCCTCAACATCACGCATGCCGTCGTCGTGACGCTCACGGCGACGTTCCTGCTGCTCGCCGCCGATCGTGCCGGCGAGCTGCGCAAGAACCAGCCGGCCTACGTGCCGCCGGCGAAGCCCGCCGTCGCGGCCGCACCCGCGGTCGATCCGGACAAGGGCAAGCCGCCGGTCCATAACGACACGGTCGACGACCTCCCCGAGAGCAAGGGCCGCGAGATCACCTTCTACACCTGCACGGCCTGCCACGGCGTGGCGCTGATCAAGGCGCAGGGCATGTCGCGCGAGCTGTGGGACCAGAGCTTCGACCTGATGCTGACGCGCCATCGCATGCCGCCGGTCAAGCCGGAGGAGCGGGTCGAGATCCTCGACTATCTCACCGAGCAGTTCCCGCCGCGCCGCCGCCAGCGCGGCGGCGACAATCCGTTCCTCAAGTAGCAGCCTTCGCCCACTTCTCCGACCAGACGTGCAGCGGCAGGAAGAGCCGCAGCAGCTCCTCGCCGAGTGTCGTGAGCCGGTAGCCGGCCGCCTCGTCGAGCTCGACGAGCTTCGCCTCGCGCAGCTCTGCGAGCCGCGTGTTGATGATCGTGGGGCTGGCGCCGATCGCGTCCTGCAGCTCGCGGAAGCGCCGCGGCGCCTCGCGCAGCTCCCAGACTATGCGCAGGGTCCATCGCCTGCCCAGCAGGTCGAGCAGCCGCATGATCGGCCGGCCGGTCGTCGAGCCCCTCACCGCTCCAGGATTGGCGCGCTTCACCATCTATTTCACTCCGTTACTACATTTTCTGTAGCATGCCGCTACGGAAATTGTAGCATAAGTCCATGACCCGCATCGCCCCCGCCGAACCTCCCTACACGCCTGCCATCGCCACCGCGCTGGAGCGCATCATGCCCAAGGGCGTGCCGCCGCTGGTGCTGTTCCGCACGATGGCCAGGAGCCCGCGCGTCTTCGAGAAGATGTTCGCCGGCGGCCTGCTCGACAAAGGCCCTCTCTCGCTGCGCCAGCGCGAGATCGTGATCGACCGCACCACGGCGCGGCTCGGCGCGGAGTACG
Source organism: Reyranella sp. (assembly GCA_004296815.1). Classification (GTDB taxonomy): domain Bacteria; phylum Pseudomonadota; class Alphaproteobacteria; order Reyranellales; family Reyranellaceae; genus Reyranella. The sequence goes on from SCVT01000626.1 coordinate 14,703, forward strand.
AATGGGGCGTCCACATCGCCTTCTTCGCCGACAAGATCGGCTTCGATGCTGCACAGATCGCCGCCACGGTGCACGGGCCGGCCGACGCGCCTTGCTGGGCAGCCGACGAACAGGTCCTGCTCGCCGCTGTCGACGATCTCGTGGACCGTCGCACCATCGCCGCCGCGACCTGGGACGCGCTCGCGACTCACTTCGATGAGACACAGATCCTCGAAGTCATCGCGCTCGTGGGCTACTACCACACGATCAGCTTCCTCTGCCGCGCGCTCGAGCTTCCGCTCGAACCCTACGCGGCGAGATTCCCTAGCGCTTGAGGAAGCGGTCGATCCCGAGGATCAGCAGGCCGATCACGAGGCCCCAGAAGGCCGAGCCGATGCCGAGCAGGCTGACGCCCGAGACGGTGACGGCGAGCGTCCCCGCCGCCGCCAGCCGGTCCTGCTCGCCCGACAGCGCCGAGCCCAGCGCGCCGGCCGTCGATCCGAGCAGCGCGGTGCCCGCAACCGTCGCCAGCAATGCCGGCGGCAGGGCGTCGAACAGGCCGACCACCGAGGCGCCGAACAGCGCGAAGACCGCCCAGAAGAAGGCGTAGAACGGCCCGGCCATCCAGCGCTTGGCCGGATCGGGATGCGCGTCGGGTCCGGTGCAGATCGCGGCCGAGATCGCCGCGAGGTTCGAGGTGTGCGAGCCCACGAAGGCCGTGCCGAGCGACGCAGCACCAGTGACCGCCAGCACGGGCGCCGCCGGCGGCTGGTAGCCCGAGGCACGCAGCACCGCGAAGCCCGGCAGGTTCTGCGACGCCATGGTCACGAGATAGAGCGGTACGCCGAGACCGACCAGCGTTGCCACGTCCCACACCGGCTCAGTGACCACGAGCGTCGAGAGCCCGAGCGACGGCAGCGGCTTCACCAGCCCCAGCGACCAGGCGAGCAGCGCCCCCGCCACGAGCACGACCAGCGAGGCGAGCGTCGGCAGGAAGGCGCGCGCGACGAGGAACAGGACCAGCAGCGGCAGCACCAGCAGCGGGGCTGTCGGCACATGCTCGAACATCGCCATCACCAGCCGCAGCAGGATGCCCGCCAGCATGGCCGCGGCGATGCTGGCCGGGATCCTCTCGATCAGCCGGCCGAGAGGCCGGATCGCCGCCGTCAGCAGGATCAGCACCGCCGCCAGCACGAAGGCGCCGACGGCGGCCGCGAAGCTCGGGACGCCCGGCGTCGAGGCGATCAGGGCCGCGCCCGGCGTCGACCAGGCCGCAATGATCGGCATGCGGTAGCGCACGCTGAGGATGAGCGCGCTGACCGCGGTCGCGATGCCGAGGCCGGAGACCCACGAGGCCGTCTGCTCGGGTGTGGCGCCGACCGCCTGGGTCGCCGCCAGCACGACCGGCAGCGCCCCACCCATGCCCGCGATGCTCGCGACCAGGGCGGCGGTCGCGACCGACAGCAGTCCGCCGCTCGATTTCACGCGTTGGCCCGCTCGACCATCGCCTGCAGCAGGATCTGCGCGCCCGCACCGACATCGTCCTTGGCGGCGTCCTCGATCTCGTTGTGGCTGACGCCATCCTTGCAGGGCACAAACACCATCGCCGTCGGCGCAACACGGTTCACGTAGCAGGCGTCGTGGCCGGCGCCGCTCACGATGTCCATGTGGGCATAGCCCGCCTGCTCCGCCCCTCGCCGTACCGAGTCGACGAGCTCCTTGGCGAAGGGCGACGGCGGGAAGTACCAGATCTGCTCGATCTTGACCTCGAGCCGGTGGCGCTTCGCGATATCGGCCGCGGCCGCGCGCATCTCGGCATCCATCTTGGTCAGCTCGCCGTCGTCGGGATGGCGGAAGTCGACGGTCATGAAGACGCGGCCGGGGATCGTGTTGCGCGCCTGCGGCTGGCTCTCGATCACGCCGATGGTCGAGCGGCCGTTCGGCCGGTTGCCGATCCTGCGGCACTCGACGATCAGCTCGGCGGCGCCGACCAGCGCGTCGCGGCGGCCTTCCATCGGCGTCGTGCCGGCATGGCTCTCCATGCCCGTCCAGTTGATCTCGTACCAGCGCTGGCCCTGCGCACCCGTCACCACGCCGATCGTCTTCTTCTCACGTTCGAGGATCGGCCCCTGCTCGATATGCGCCTCGAAGAACGCGCCGACCTTGCGGCCGCCGACCGGCTCCTTGCCGTCGTAGCCGATCTTCTTCAGCGCCTCGCCGAAGGTCACGCCGTCGCGGTCCTTGATCCCGAGCGCTTGCTCCAGCGTGAACGCGCCGCCGAACACGCCCGACGCCACCATCGCCGGCGCGAAGCGGCAGCCCTCCTCATTGGTCCACACCGCGACCTCGATCGGCGCTTCGGTGACGTAGTTCGAATCGTGCAGCACGCGCAGCACCTCCAGCCCCGCCATCACGCCGTAGGCGCCGTCGAACTTGCCGCCGGTCGGCTGGGTGTCGAGATGCGAGCCGGTCATCACCGGCGGCTTGGTTGGGTCACGGCCCTCGCGGCGCGCGAAGATGTTGCCGAGCTGGTCGACCTTGATGGTGCAGCCCGCTTCCTTGGCCCACGTCACGAACAGGTCCCGGCCCTGACGGTCGAGGTCGGTCAGCGCGATGCGGCAGACGCCGCCCTTCTCCGTGCCGCCGATCTGGCCGAGCTCCATGAGGCTCGACCACAGGCGGTCGAAATCGACACGGAGGTTGGGACGAGAATCAGAAGGGTCGGCGGCTTTCATACGGTTACTCCAGGCAAAAGGCGCCGCGACCATAGCAAATGCCAGCCAGCGAAACGAAGTGCTTGAGCGGGGCGCCGCCGGCTTGCAAGGGTGCCGCTCCGGAGGAGTTCCATCGCATGCTGCCGTTGTCCGACACGCTCGTTCTCGATCTCACGCAGGTCATCGCCGGCCCCACCGCCGGCCAGATCCTGGGCGACATGGGCGCCGACGTGATCAAGGTCGAGCCCCTGAACGGCGAGCACTTCCGCCCGCACTTCGGCGGCGCCTGGGTGCCCTCGATGAACCGCAACAAGCGCGGCCTCGCGCTCGACCTGCGCACAACGGGCGGCCGCGACGTGCTGATGCGGCTCGTGAAGAAGGCCGACGTGTTCATGGAGGCCTTCACGCCGGGCGTCATCGACAAGTTGGGCTTCGGCTGGGAGACCGTGTCGAAGGCCAACCCGCGCCTCGTCTACGCCTCGGTGTCGGGCTACGGCCAGACCGGCCCCTATTCGCCGCGCGCCGGCTACGATCCCTGCATCCAGGCCGAGATCGGCCTGATGGACGCGACCGGGCCCTACCAGGGCGAGATGTGCCGCGTCGGCACTGCGCCCATCGACTACGCGACCGGCCTCGCCTGCGCGGGCGGCATCGCCTTCGCCCTGCTCGGCCGCCACAAGACCGGCAAGGGCCAGCGCCTCGACCTGTCGCTGTTCGACGTCGGCATGCACATGATGAGCCACTGGATCACCAACCATGGGCTCACCGGCGAGAACCCCGAGCGCATGGGCACGTCCAACACCATCCTCTGCCCGCTGCGCGTCTTCCCCACCAAGACGCAGCCGGTGTTCATCGCCGGCACCAACGATGCCTTCTGGCGCCTGCTCTGCACGGCGCTCGGCAAGCAGGACTGGCTGGGCGACGCACGCTTCGCGACCAACGCCGGCAGGGTCGAGCATCGCTCCACCCTCGAGCCGATGATCGAGGCCTACTTCCTGCAGCACACCGCCGACGAGCTGCTGGGCAGACTGATCCCCGCCGGCATGCCCTGCTCGGCCGCCTACAAGGTGAGCGACGTGATCGCGAGCGATCACGCCAAGGCGCGCGGCACCGTGCTGGAGATCGACTATCCCGGCATCGGCAAGGTTAAGTCGGCCGCCAACCCCATCAAGCTTTCCGACGCCGCCGTCGAGACGCGGCGCAAGTCGCCCGGGGTCGGCGAACACACGGTCGAGATCATGCGCGAAGTGGGCTATAGCGATTCCGACATCGCCGCCCTCCGTGACGCAAAGGCCATCGCCACGCCATGAAGATCGTCTATTCCGACAAGCACGCCGGACACGACCCGCAGACCTTCATCGTCCGCGGCGTGAAGCAGAGGAGCGCCGAGCAGCCCGAGCGCGCCACGCGCCTGCTGGCCGCCGCCAAGGCTGCCGGCCACCAGATCCTGCCGCCGAAGGAATACGGCGCCGCCCCGGCCGCCACGGTGCACTCGGCCGACTACATCGACTTCCTGCAGGTCGCCGCGCGCGACTGGGCCAAGCTGCCGGGCGCCGGGCCCGAGGTGGTGCCGAACATGCACCCCGCCCGCGCCCACGCCTCCTACCCCAAGGCGCTGGCCGGCCGCGCCGGTTGGCACCAGGCCGACATGGCCTGCCCGATCGGTCCGCACACCTGGGAGGCGGCCCTCTCCGCCACCGAGGTCGCCGCGACCGCCGCCGACATGGTGCTGAACGGCGAGACCCACGCCTATGCGCTCTGCCGGCCGCCCGGCCATCACGCCTATGCCGACATGGCGGGCGGCTTCTGCTTCCTGAACAACTCCGCCGTCGCCGCGCAACGACTGCGGGCCGCGCACCAGCGCGTCGCGATCTTCGATGTCGACGTCCATCACGGCAACGGCACGCAGGGCATCTTCTACGAGCGCGACGACGTGCTCACCGTGTCGATCCACGCCGACCCCGCCTGGTACTACCCCTACTTCTGGGGTCACGCCCAGGAGCAGGGCGCGGGCAAGGGCCAGGGCTTCAACCTCAACCTGCCGCTGCCGCTGGGCTCGCCCGACCAGCCGTGGCTCGAGGCCGGCGACAAGGCGCTCGCCCGCATCAAGGACTTCCAGCCGACCGCGCTCGTGGTGGCGCTGGGCCTCGACGCCAGCGAGAGCGACCCGCTGCAGGGCCTCAAGGTGACGGGCGCGGGCTTCCATGCGATGGCGGAGAAGATCGCCCGCCTCGGCCTGCCGACCGTCCTCGTCCAGGAAGGCGGCTATCTCGGCGACGATCTCGGCCGTAATCTCGTCCAGTTCCTCGCCGGCTTCGAGAAAGGCCGCACGTCCTAACCGATCCCTCCTAACCGATCCTTCGCACCACGGAGCAGCGACATGGCACGCACGATCGCCGACCTCATGGCCGAAACCCTGCGCGCCGCGGGCGTCGAGCGCATCTACGGCGTCGCCGGCGACTCGCTGAACGGCTTCACCGATTCGCTGCGCCGCATGAAGGAGATCGACTGGGTGCACGTGCGCCACGAGGAGGCCGGCGCCTTCGCCGCCGGCGCCGAGGCGCACCTCACGGGCAAGCTCGCGGTCTGTGCCGGAAGCTGCGGCCCGGGCAACATGCATCTCGTGAACGGCCTGTTCGACTGCTACCGCAGCCGCGTGCCGGTCTTGGCCATCGCCGCCCACATCCCGAGCGCCGAGATCGGCGGCCACTACTTCCAGGAGACGCACCCCGAGCAGCTGTTCGGCGAGTGTGCGCACTATGTCGAGACCGTCACCAACCCCGAGCAGATGCCCCGCGTGCTCGACAAGGCGATCCGCGTCGCCATCGCCGAGCGCGGCGTCGCCGTGATCGTGATCCCGGGCGACGTGGCGCTGCTCGAGACCAAGGCCAAGGCCGCGACCTGGTTCGCGCCCGAGCCGCCGGTGGTGCGCCCCTCCGACTCGCAGCTCGACGCGCTCGCCAAGCTCCTGAACGACGGCAAGAAGGTCACCATGATGTGCGGCGCGGGTTGCGCCGGCGCGCATGCGGCCGTCGTCGAGCTTGCGAAGACCCTCAAGGCGCCGATCGTGCATTCGCTGCGCGGCAAGGAGCATGTCGAGTACGACAATCCCTACGATGTCGGCATGACCGGCCTGATCGGCTTTTCCTCGGGCTATGCCGCGATGAAGGAGTGCGACACGCTCCTGCTGCTGGGCACCGACTTCCCCTATCGGCAGTTTTACCCTGAGAAGGCCAAGGTCGCGCAGGTCGACATCCGCGCCGAAAGCCTCGGCAACCGCTGCCGCCTCGACATCGGCGTGGTGGGCGATGTCGGCGACACGATCGCGGCCCTGCTGCCGAAACTCAAGGCGAAGACCGACACCAAGTTCCTCGACGCGGCGCTCGCGCACTACAAGAAGGCGCGCGCCGACCTGGACGAGCTGGCCGAGGGCCGCGCCGGCGGCAAGCAGATCCATCCGCAGTACGTCGCGCGGCTCCTGAGCGAACTCGCCTCCGACGATGCGGTCTTCACCGCCGACGTCGGCACGCAGTCGGTGTGGGCGGCGCGCTATCTCAAGATGAACGGCAAGCGCCGGCTGATCGGCTCGTTCAACCACGCCTCGATGGCCAACGCCATGCCGCAGGCGATCGGCGCACAGGCCTCGCACAAGGGCCGGCAGGTCATCTCGATGTCGGGCGACGGCGGCTTCTCGATGATGATGGGCGACTTCATCAGCCTCACCCAGCTCGATCTGCCGGTGAAGGTCGTTGTGCTGAACAACGGCACGCTGGGCTTCGTCGAGATGGAGATGAAGGCCTCGGGCTTCGTCGACACCGCCGTCGAGCTGAAGAACCCCAACTTCGCCGCGATGGCCGAGGCGATGGGCATCAAGGGCTTCAGGGTCGAGGACCCTCAGAAGCTGGAAGGCGTGCTGCGCGAGGCGCTGGCCCACAAGGGTCCCGTGCTGGTCGACGTGGTGAGCGCGCGCCAGGAGCTCGCCATGCCGCCCAAGACCACGATCGAGCAGGCCTACGGCTTCAGCCTGTTCCTGATGCGCGCCGTTATGGACGGCCGCGCCAAGCAGATCATCGATCTCGCGAAGACGAACCTCAGGCTCTAAGGCAGCACACCATTGAGCGAGGATGTGCCGTCTTGCCTGTTACGATCTTTGGGAACAGTGAGGCGCTGGCATGATCGAGCAGGTTGAGTGGAGCTTGTTGACGGAGCACTTCGAAGCTGCCGCCGTGTTGAACAAGCCGCTTCGCTACTTCGAGTACGACAGGCAGATACGCTTTACGATGGCGTTAGATGGGCTCGACTACTACAAGGCGGCATTGCTTGCTGGAAGCAAGCCCGGGTGGATTGCAGTTCTGAAGCAATACCGTGGGAACAACCCGGACCACACGTCTATATATCTGAACCCAGCTATCGGTGATCTGTCGATCATACACGGCATCGTGTCGGAAGTTGTTACTGGGCTGGGGTTGACTGAGTCAGATGTTATCTGGCGTAGAGACGCCATAGACGAAAGAGTCGTTGAGGCCGCCAGACAATACTACGCCAAGCCAGCATGACGGTGGCGGTCTCTGATTTGCAGGTTCGGCAGGTTCTGCTAAAATCTCTCTATAGGCTGGCGCTCTTCGGGCGCCGGCCTTTTTCGTGGCCGGAACGTGCCGCGCTTTTTCGACACCGACTGCGGCGCATGACGCCGGGAAAAGCCTGTCGCGGCTAGCTTCCGGCGATCCGAGTCCCAAGCCTGTGTTCAGTCGCCGCCGTTGCCGCCCACGACGTAGACGGTGAGCCGGTCGGGCAGCGTGTTCTTCGCCACGTCGATGGTGCGGCTGTCGGGCCAGACGAAGGCCGCGTCCTGGTCCTGCATCAGCTCCTCGAAGCGCGCGACCTGGCCGCGTCCCCAGTAGTGCATCGGCAGCACGACCTTGGGCTGGATCTGGCGCACGACCTCGACCATCACCGGCAGGCCCACCGTGTAGGCGCCGTCGATCGGCACCATCAGCACGTCGATGCGGCCGAGCTCCTCGAGATGCTCCGGAGTGAGTCGGTGATGCAGGTGGCCGAGATGGGCGATGCAAAGATCGCCGATCGTGTAGGTGAAGATCGAGTTGCCGTTGATGCGGGCCGCCCCGCCGCCCCAGTCGCGCGCGTTGGTCGGCAGGTTGGCGACCTTCATGTCCTTCAAGGTCACGTTGTGGCGCGCCTCGGTCTCGCCCGGCTTGCTCGGCCAACCCGGCAGCACGTAGGTGATGCCCTCCTCGGGATGGTCGGTGTAGTGCGTCGAGTGCGCGTTGTTCATCGTCACGATGTCGGGCTTGCGGCCGAAGCCATTCAGTCCGTTGTAGTCGGTGATGGCGCGCACGCCCTCCGGCGTGTCGATCTCGAAGCTCGAATGGCCGAGGAAGGTGATGGTCGCGCGGCTGGGCGACAGCTTCTCCGCGAACCGCATCCCGTCGAGCGAAGCCACCCGCACGCCGGTGTCCAGGAGAACGAGGTTCTTGGAGCAGCGCGCGAGTGCCGGCCCCGCCAGCAGGGCAACGGCGGTGGCGCAGAGAGCGGCGACGGAAAATCGAAGGGACATTGAGCCTCCGGAGCAGGACGGCAGCTTCCCCCCAGATGCAGTCGATATGCCAGTCCCTGAATCCCTTTGACTCTCACTTTGCAGGCAACTAGAACAAAAGAAGAACATTTAATCCCCAACGCGTTCCAAGCCCGACGAGGGGGCGATGCCGGTCATTTCCCCGAATGCCTCTGCTCCTCCCGCTGCCAACGACCTGCTGGCCCCGGTCCCGACCGCCTTGCGCGAAAAGGTCCGCCGGCTGGAGCGGGCGAACAGCGCCCAGAGGAGCGGCCGCGCCGCCGCCGTCCCCACCGGCCTGGCGGCCGTCGACGCCCTGCTGCCCGACGGCGGGCTGCTGACGGGCGCCCTGCACGAGATCGAGGCGGGCCCCGGCCCCTCCGGCCGTGTGGCGCCGCACGATGGCGCGGCGCTCGCCTTCACCGCCCATCTGCTCGGCCGCTTCGGTCCCGGCACGATCCTTTGGTGCCGCCGCCCGACCGGCACCTTCGATGCCCCGCCCTATGCCCCGGCCCTCGCCGCCTGGTTCGATCCGGCGCGTCTGCTGATGGTCACGGCGCGCCGCGACGAGGATCTCTTCTGGGCGATGGAGGAAGGGCTGCGCTGCCCCGGCATCGCGGCCGTCGTCGGCGAGACGCGCGCCGCCGATCCCACCGCCGGCCGCCGCCTGTCGCTCGCCGCCGAGAAGAACGGCGTGCCTGCCCTTCTCCTGCGCGCGCAGCCCGCGCCGCCGCAAAGCGTGTGCGCGACGCGCTGGCGTATCGCCTCCGCGCCCTCGCACTCGACGCCGGGCCTCACCGATGTCGGCGCCGCGCGCTGGCGCCTCGAATTGCGGCGCAACCGCTTCGGCACGCCGTCCGCCGCCGAAATCCCGTCCTGGCTCCTGGAGTGGAACGATGAAACGCATTGTCTCGCTGTGGTTCCCCAAGCTCTCCACGGATCGCCTGGCACGTTCCACGAAGAAAGACTGGTCGGATAAGTCGGCCGCCACCGTCGTCTGGCACGACGGCTGCCCGCGCCTCGCCGCCGTCAATCCGCATGCCCGCACCGCGGGCCTCCGTCCGCACATGCGGCTGGCCGATGCGCGCGCGCTGCTGCCCGATCTCGTCACGACCGCGGGCGAGCCGCAGGCCGACCGCCGCCTGGTCGAGACCGTGGCCAGCTGGTGCGACCGCTACACGCCCTGGGTGGCGATCGATCCGTTGGGCGGCGCACTCGCCGAAGAAGGAGCCGAGACCTGCAGCGCCGGCGGCTTCGGCGGCGATGCCGGCCTGCTGCTCGATGTGACGGGTTGCACCCATCTCTTCGGTGACGGCGAGGCGGGCGAGCGCGCCCTGCTGGCCGATCTCGTCGCGCGGCTCGCGCGCCACGATCTCTCCTGCCGCGTCGCCATGGCCGACACGGCGGGCGCGGCCTGGGCGCTGGCGCGCTTCGCCGAGCGCCAGGCCGATCTCTACTGCCCGCCCCGCGGC
>SCVT01000627.1 GCA_004296815.1 Reyranella sp.
CTCGACCCGGCGTGTCTCGTTCTTGCCGTTGACCGTCACCTTCACCAGGCCCGCGCCGGACGCGCCCACGATCTCCATGCGCTCGAGCACCACCTGCAGTTCCTGCATCTTCTGCTGCATCTGCTGGGCCTGCTGCATCAGGCCGCCGAGATCCTTGAGCTTGTCGAACATCAGAACTCGCTTTCCGGGATGTCGTCGTCGGCCGGGTATTCCTCGGCCGGGGGCGGTTCCTCGCCGGCCGCTTCGCCGAGACCGGCGACGAGCGACGACTGCTCGCCCTTGCGGCGCACGGCATCGATCTTCGCACCGGGGAACGTCTTCATTATGGCCTGCACGATCACGTTGCTCTCGGCAGAGTTGCGCAGACTGTCGGCATTGGCCGCCTTCTGCTGCACCAGCGTCGGCTTGCCTTCGGCATTCGAGACCGAGGCGATCCAGCGGCGGCCCGTCCACAGCGTCAGCATCTCGCCGAGGCGCGACGCGAGATCGGGCGGCGCCTTCGGCTCGGGGCGGAACTCGATGATGCCCGGCTCGCAGCGCACCTCATGCACGTGGTGCATCAGGCTGTTCACCAGGCGCGCCTCGCGGCGCGTCTCGAAGAGCGCGACGACCTCGGTGAAGTTGCGCGGTGCTGGCATCGCCTGGGCCGGTTGCGCCGCGACGGCGGATGCCGGCTGCATGGCCAGCCGGGCAGCCGCCCCGCCTCCGCCGCCACCCCGCGGCGCCGGCGCGCCCGCGCCGTTGCCCGCGGCCGCTCCGTTCTGCAGGGCCTTGAGGGCGTCGGACGGCGAGGGCAGGTCGGCCACGTAGCAGAGCCTGATCAGGGCCATCTCGGCGGCGCGCAGCGGCGAGGGCGCGGCGAGGGTTTCCTGCAGCCCCTTGAGCAGGAGGCTCCAGGCCCGCGTGAGCGATGCCATCGACAGCTTGCCGGCCATCGCGAGGCCCTGCGCGCGCTCGCTGTCGGCCGATGCTGCCGCTGCGTCGGGCGCCACCTTGAGGCGCGTCACCCAATGGGTGAGTTCGAGGAGGTCCTGCAGGACGACGACGGGGTCGGCGCCGGCGTCGTGCATTTCGCCGAGCGAAGCCACCACCGTCGGCGCGTCGCCGCGCATGACCTTGTCGAACAGTTCGAGCACGCGGCTGCGATCGGCGAGACCCAGCATGTCGCGGACCTGCGCGGCATCGACCACGCCGCCGCCATGGGCGATCGCCTGGTCGAGCATCGACAGGCCGTCGCGCACCGAACCGTCGGCAGCGCGGGCGAGAAGGGTGAGGGCCTCGGGAGAGATCTCGACCTTTTCCGCCTGCGCGATCTTGCCGAAATGTTCGATCAGCGTTTCCTGCGGCACGCGCTTCAGGTCGAAGCGCTGGCAGCGCGACAGCACCGTCACCGGAACCTTGCGGATTTCGGTGGTCGCGAACAGGAACTTCACATGCGGCGGCGGCTCTTCCAGCGTCTTGAGGAGGGCGTTGAACGCCTTCTCCGACAGCATGTGCACTTCGTCGATGATGTAGACCTTGTAGCGCGCCGACACCGGCCGGTAGCGTACGCCCTCGATCAGCTCGCGCACGTCGTCGATGCCGGTGCGGGATGCCGCGTCCATCTCGATCACGTCGACGTGGCGATCTTCGGTGATCGCCTTGCAGTTCTCGCAGACGCCGCAGGGATCGACCGTCGGGCCACCCTTGCCGTCGGCCCCGACGCAGTTCAGCGCGCGGGCGATGATGCGGGCGGTGGTGGTCTTGCCGACGCCGCGCACGCCGGTGAGCATGAAGGCGTGCGCGATGCGGCCCGTGGCGATGGCGTTGCGCAGCGTGCGCACCATCGCCTCCTGGCCGACCAAGGTGGTGAAATCGACGGGACGGTATTTGCGTGCGAGGACGCGGTAGGGAAGTGCGGGGTCTTCCGAGCCCTTAGTGGCCTTCGCCATGGCGATCACCCGCAATCAGCGCCGTGGCCCCTCAAGCCCGGCGGTCGTCGCGCCTGGGCGGCCCGCCCTCCGCGGCGGCGCGCGCAGGGGAACGGGTGAGAGACCGGCATGACCCGAAGCGAATTCGTTACGGCTGCTTCCTTCCGGATCTGACCGGGTTGGCGACTGCTCCGCCCACACCGGCCCCTCG
>SCVT01000628.1 GCA_004296815.1 Reyranella sp.
GCGCTAACCTGCGCCGCATGTCGACATTGGGCGAACGGGTAAAAGCGGAGCGCGAATCGCGCGGGTGGTCGCAGGTCGAGCTGGCTCGACGCGTATCGCTTGCGGGCTACAGCATGACCCAGGGCGGTATCGCCCAGATCGAGCGACGGGGTGATACCGAACCCAAGTCGATCGTGCAGCTTGCCCAGGCGCTGGGTGTCTCGATCACGTGGCTGCAAAGCAACCGCGGCGACAAGATGCGCAAGGCCGTGGTCGAGGAGGTTCCGGCGGCGCAGCTTCCGCTGATCCCGATGCGCGGTCGCGGCGCGGCCGCGGACGCGGCGAGGGCCGAGCGCGCACTGGCCGGGATCCGCCCGCCCCTGCAGGTCTTCTCGTCGGCGCAAGGCGGCAGCGAGGGCGCGATGATCCTGTCGAACGAGCCGGTCGCCTGGATCCCGCGCGACACCCGCCTGGACGGGATCGCCGAGGCCTACGGCTGCTTCGTCTCCGGCGATTCGATGGAGCCGGCCTACGAGCGCGGCAATCTGCTGCTGGTCAATCCTACTGCCGGCGTCGGGCCGGGCGACGACTGCCTGTTCGTGCGCGAGGCCAACGACGGCACGCGCTACGCCCTGGTCAAGCGGCTGGTGAAGCTCGGTGCCCAGGGCTGGACGGTCAAGCAATACAATCCGCCACGCACCTACACGTTGCCGCGCAAGGAGTGGCAGAAGGCGCACCTGGTGATCGGCAAGTACAACCGCGGCAGCTGACGCGGCACTTCGCCCGGCTAGCCCTGCACACATCGATGATCTTGGCGAAGTGCCGAACGTCGTTCTCCACCATCTTGCGCACCAGTCCGGATTGCACAAGGGCTGTCGTGAGCTGGTCTCAGACGTTGCCGGTGAGGCGCAGGATGGCCTCGATCACCCAATCGACGGGGCCGCCCAGCAGCCAGCCGATGACGTTGAAGTCCCGGCCGAGCTGGTTGCCGATCAGCGGCAGGATGAAGATCAGGCCGATGATGATCGGCATGCCCCAGCGCTCCAGCCGAGCCAGCGGCAGGGCGAGCGCATCGGGCAACAGACCGACGGCGACGCGGCCGCCGTCGAGCGGTGGCAGGGGGATCATGTTGAAGACAGCCAGGACGACGTTGATGACGATGGCATGCTCGAGGTTCTGCAGAACCCAGTCGCGGCCAGGCTCCGGCACGACGACGAGGACGTGAAGCAGCAGAGCCGCCACCACCGCCAACACGAGGTTCATGGCCGGGCCAGCGCCCGCGACCCACACCATGTCGCGGCGCGGATTGCGCAGGGCGCCGAAGCGAACCGGAACCGGCTTGGCATATCCGAAGAGGAAGGGCGCGCGAAGAAACAGCAGGAGCGCCGGCAGCAGGATCGTGCCGAAGGGATCGATGTGCTTCAGCGGATTGAAGGTGACGCGGCCCAGGCGCCAGGCGGTATCGTCGCCGCAGCGATAGGCGACGTAACCATGGATGGCCTCGTGCAGGG
>SCVT01000767.1 GCA_004296815.1 Reyranella sp.
CTCCGCCCCTTCGCTCGCCCGACAACCGGAGCCCCACTATGCCCACGCTGAAGCGTCCCGACGCCGAGATTCACTACGAAGTCCACGGCAAGGGCTTCCCCGTGCTGCTTTACGCGCCGGGCGGATTGAAGTCGGCGATCGATTTCTGGGGACCGGGGCCGGACGGCCCGCGTGCCTGGATGGATCCTCGGACGGCCCTCGCCGACAAGTTCACCGTCATTGCCATGGACCAGCGCAATGCCGGCAAGTCGGTCGCCGACGTGAAGCCCGACCATGGCTGGCACACCTTCGCCGCGGATCATCTGGCCCTGATTGACCATCTCGGGTTCAAGAAGTTCGCCGTCATGGGCGGCTGCATCGGCGGGAGCTACTGCTTCGAGGCGATCGAGCAGGCGCCGGACCGCGTCGCCTGTGCCGTGCTGCAGAACCCGATCGGCCTGCACGAGAACCGCGACACGTGGGATGCTGCCGTCAAGGGCTACGGCGAGACAGTGCGGGCTCGCGATCCGAAGATCGGCGACGCCACCATCCAGAGCTTCGGCAGGAACATGTTCGGGCCGGACTTCGTCTTTTCGGTCACGCGCGACTTCGTGAAGGCCTGCCGGACGCCACTGCTGCTGCAGCCCGGCACCGACAAGCCGCACCCGGCAAAGACCAGCGACGAGATCGCCGCACTCGCCCCGAACATCGACATACAGAAGGACTGGCGCGGGCCGGAGCATCTTCAGGAATCGATCCGTCGCGTGCGCGCTTTCCTGGAAAAGAATGCGCAATGAGAAGGACCGGCTTCGCTCTCGCCATCTTCCTGCTCGCTATGCCCGCTGCGGCGCAGACTCCTGTCACCTGGGGCGCCATCGCCGACAACGGTCAGGGCTACTACGGCATCATCGCAGGCATGGGCACGCGCGAGGCGGCCGAGATCACCGCACTGTCCGAGTGCGGCAGCGGCTGTGCCGTCCGCCTCACCGCGCCGGAGCGCTGCGTCGCCTATGTCCACAGCCCGAACGGACAGGCATCGGGCTACGGTGCGGCAGCCACACGGCAACAGGCCGAGCAGTCGGCGTGGAACGAGTGTAGTGCCCGCGTCCCGTCCAACAGCTGCGAGCTCAAGGGCGCGCGCTGCTTCGAGTAGCGTTCACAACTCGACGCGCGAGGTGGCGAGCAGCCACTTGCGCGCCTCGTGGATGGAGCGGAACACTTGGACCGGCCGCTCCTCAGATGTCATCGACATGAACAGCCGCGCGAGTTCGCCGCGTTCGTGATCGGCCACGATGGCGAGCGGGCCCCGTTGGCGCGGCACCGGGG
>SCVT01000629.1 GCA_004296815.1 Reyranella sp.
TCGCCGACAAGTACGACGTCCCCTTCTACACCTTCTTCCTCGACGGCGTGGCGCAGGATCCGGCGCTCAACCAGCCCGACGGCATCCATCCCAATGCCAAGGGCGTGGACGTCATCGTCGAGCGCATCCTGCCCTTCGTGACCAAGAACCTCGATGCCGCGCCTGTTCGTCGCCCTGCCCGTCCCTGAGGAGATCGCCGACGCACTCACGCCGCTGCAGTCGGGCGTGCCCGACGCGCGCTGGGTGCCGGTCGAGAACTTCCACGTGACGCTCTGCTTCGCGGGCGAGGTGCAGGGCGGCACGATGCGCGACCTCGAGGAGGAGCTGTCCGACATCGCAGGCCCGCCTTTCTCAGTGGGCATCGCTGGCGTCGAGCAGTTCAGCTCCGGCAAGCAGCCGCGCGCGCTGGTCGCCACGGTCGAGCGCAGCGAGCGCCTCGACTGGCTGCAGCAGAAGGTGACGACGGTGGCGCGCAACTGCGGCATCGAGGTCGAGCGCCGCAAGTACCGGCCGCACGTCACCCTGGCGCGCTTCTCCAGCAACGCCGAGACCGGCCATCACATCGCGCAGTTCATGGCGAGCAACGGCACGTTTCGCGCCGGCCCCTGGATCGCCGGCGGCTTCTCTCTTTATTCCAGCCGGACCGGCCGCAACGGGCCGATCTACACTGAAGAAGCGGCGTACGATCTGACCTTCTAGGCGAAGGTCAAGAGGCGCCGCGGATTGTGGACGAGGATCGCGTCGATCTCGTCCTCGCCATAGCCGCGCTTCTTCATCATCGGCACGACGTTGCGGAAGATGTGGCCGTAGCCATGACCGCCGAAGCTCGCGAGCCGCGTGCGGTAGCAGATGTCGTGGCTGATCACGACCCTCTCGAGATGGCCGGCATCGATCAGTGCGCGGATGAGCTTCAGGCGCGTCGCATCGTTCGGCATGTCGATGTCGGAGAGGCCGTAGTAGCTCGCCTCCTGGCCGAACAAGTCGAACTCGACTGTGACGCCGGAGTCCGCAAGCTTGATGAGCCTCGGCTCGTCGAACACCGTGCGGTCGATGTGGCTGATCACCATGCGCTCGGTCGGGAAGCCCGCCGCCTTCGCGAAGTCGGCGACTTCCTGAGGCTGGTCGGGATCTCGGCCGGGATGGACGTTGATCGAGGCGCCGGTCTCCTGCGCGGCGACGAAGGCCGCCTGCATCACGCGCTTCTCGGTGTCGGTCCACGGCGCGGTGCAGCCGATCTCGCCGATCATGCCGGCACGCACGTCGGTGTCCCAGGCACCGTCCACGATCTGGCCGATCATCTCGGCGGCGAAATCGTCGACCGTGCGGCCGTGGTTCTTCGGATCCTGGTAGTCGTTGACGTAGTGGCCGCAGCCCATGACGACATGCACGCCGGTGCCGGCGGCGATGCGCTGCAGGCCCCGCGGATCGGGCGAGAGGCCGCCGCAGGTCAGCTCGACGATGGCGTCGCCGCCATCGTGCTTCATCATCTGGACCTCGCGCGTGGCGATGTCCTCGAGGTCGAGCATGTACTTGCGGCCAGCGCGCTTCAGGCCACGGCCGTAATTCATCTGCCAGACGTTCTCGAGGGTGATCTCGGGGCCGAGATCGTTGTCGGAGCGCGTGCCGGGCGGACGGATGTCACACAGGACATGCTCGTGCATCAGCGTGCGCCCCAGCGCCTCGGGCTCGATCAGCCCGAGGACGGTCTGGATCTTTCCCGTGCGCTCCGACCGCTTCATTGCGGCTCCAGCTTGGCGGCGTCGACCACCTTCTTCCACTTCGCGTACTCGCTCGTCATGTGCTTGGCGAGATCCTCCGAGGAGCCGCCGAGCTCGGCGGCGCCGGCGTCGCGGATCTTCTTGATGACGTCGGGATTCTTGGAGGCGGCCACCAGCGCGTCGGAGAGCTTCTTCACGATGTCGGCCGGCGTGCCCGCAGGTGCTGCCACATACCACCAGGGCGCGGCATCGAAGCCGGCATAGCCCTGCTCGGCGATGGTCGGCACGTCGGGCAGCGCGAACCAGCGCTTGCCCGAGCTGACGCCCAGCGCGCGCAGCGTGCCCGACTGGATGTGCGACAGGTAGGGCGGCAGGTTGTCCATCGTGCTGGGAATGTGGCCGGCCAGCAGGTCCTTCAGCACCAGCGAGCTGCCGCGATAGACGACATGCTCGACCTTGAAGCCGGCGAGCGACTGGAAATACTCCATCGCAAGATGGCCGGTGCCGCCGATCGCGGGCGAGCCGAAGCTCACCTTGCCGGGCCCCTGCGCCTTGCAATAGTCGACATACTCCTTGGCGGTCTTCACCGGCATCGTGGGATGCACGGCGAGCACGTTGGCGACCTCGCCGAACAGCGCCACCGGCGCGAAGCTCTTCACGCTGTCGTAGGGCATGTTCTTGTAGAGGAACTGGTTGGTCACGGCGGTGCCTACCGTTCCCAGCAGCAGCGTGTAGCCGTCAGCCGGTGCCTTGGCGACGATCTCGGCGCCCACGTTGCCGCCGGCGCCGCTCTTGTTGTCTACGACGACGGTCTGGCCCCACTGGTCGGTGAGGTACTGCGCGGCGATGCGGCCCAGCAGGTCGGTCGTGCCGGCCGGCGCGAAGGGCACGACCACACGGATCTGCTTGTTGGGATAGGTCGACTGCGCCCAGCCATGGCGGGCGAGCAGCGGTGTAGCGAGTGCCGCGCCAATCGCTGTGCGGCGACGAAGAGTCTTTGTCATGGAATGCCTCCCGGAATTCGGGCGACTATATCGCCCGGCAATGGGGAGACAAACGTGACGGCACCGCTGGTCGGCTACTCGGATCGCATCTCGGTACGAAGCGGCGAAAAGATCGCCTTCAAGGTGTCGAGCACGGCCTCCACGCCCTACCACGCGATGCTGGTGCGCATCGTGCGCGGCGACCCGCACCCGGGCGGCCCGCCGCCCAAGCTCGAGGATCTCTCCGAACTGTTCGACGGCCGCTTCGTCTCAAGGGTCCAGCACGCCTGGCCGGGCTCCTATGCGCTGGTCGAGGGTGCGAAGGACGCGAAGCTGCCGACGGCGCTCTCCGTCGAGGCGTTGATCTGGCCGACACTGTCCGAGGACGGACCGCAGACCGTGATCTCGCGGCGCGACCCTGAGACTGGCGCGGGCTTCGCGCTGGTACTGACGCCGGACGGCATGGCGCTCGAGACGGGCGGCCATCGCGTGGCCGTGGGCAAGAAGCTGCGCGCGCGCATCTGGTACCGCGTCTGGGCGAGTGCCGATCCCGCGACCGGCACGTTGCGCGTGGGCCAGCAGCCGCTGAAGCGGGCCTTCGGCACCGACGACGAGGGCGACGCGACGGCGACCGCTTCGGGTCTCGCGCCCGATGCCGCGCAGCCGCTGATGATCGGCGCGGAGGCGGCCAAGGATCGGCCAGCTCAGCGCTGCTTCAACGGCAAGATCGAGGCGCCCCAGGTCGCGGGCTTCGCGGCATGGGACTTCACACGCCGCATGGAGTCGATGGAGGTCGAGGACACCGGCCCCAACGGCCTGCACGGCAAGCTCGTCAACCTGCCGACGCGCGCCATGAAGGGCGCGGCCTGGACCGGCGCGGAGCGCGACTGGCGCCGTGCGCCGCATCACTACGCCGCCATCCATTTCCACGACGACGACCTGCACGATTGCGGCTGGCTCGACGATTTCAGCTTCACGATCCCCAAGGACATGCGCAGCGGCGTCTACGGCATGCAGCTCTCCTGCGGGACCAATCGCGACGTCATCCCGTTCTTCGTGCGCCCACAGGTCGGCAAGCCGCAGGCCAAGGTCTGCTACCTCGCCTCGACCTTCACCTATCAGGTCTATTCCAACTTCTCGCGCGGCGCCTTCGACGATGCCTTCCGTTCGCGCGTCGCCGACTGGAAGGCCTATCCGTACAATCCCGACGAGCACAAGGATTACGGCCTCTCGACCTACAACCATCACCGCGACGGCTCGGGCGTCGCCTACTCCTCGCGGCTCAGGCCGCTGCTGACCTGGCGGCCGAACTTCCTGTCCTTCAACGACGCGGCCGGCTCGGGGCTCCGTCACCTGCCGGCCGACACGCATCTCACCGGCTGGCTCGACCGCATGAACGTGCCCTTCGACGTCGTGACCGACCATGATCTCGAGGAGAAGGGCGTCGAGATCCTGTCCTCGTACAAGGTCGTGCTGACCGGCTCGCATCCGGAGTACCACACCGCGGGCACGCTCGATGCGCTGCAGGCCTACACCGAGACCGGCGGCCGGCTGATGTATCTCGGCGGCAACGGCTTCTACTGGCGGGTCGCACTTTCCCCGAAGGTACCGGGCGCCATCGAGGTGAGACGCACCGAGGGCGGCATCCGCACCTGGGCGGCCGAGCCCGGCGAGTACTATCACTCGTTCGACGGCGCCTATGGCGGCCTGTGGCGGCGCTCCGACCGTCCGCCCAATCTCCTCTGCGGGATCGGGTTCTCGAGCCAGGGCACGTTCGTCGGCGACTCCTACCGACAGTCGCCCGCGGCGCGCGACAACACCCATGCCTGGGTGTTCGAGGGCGTGAAGGACGAATTGTTCGGCGGCTACGGCTTCTCGGGCGGCGGTGCCGCTGGCTTCGAGCTCGACCGCGTCGACCATCGGCTGGGCAGCCCGCTCAACGCCGTGGTGCTCGCCTCGTCGGAAGGCCACGATCGCAAGAACTTCGTGGTCGTGCACGAGGAGCGGCTGGGCTTCACCACCACGATCCCCGGCCAAACTCTGGAGCAGCTTATCCGCGCCGACATGACGTACATCGAGAAGCCCAGGGGCGGCGCGGTGTTCTCGGTCGGCTCGATCACCTATTGCGGCAGCCTGCCCCACAACAAGTTCGACAACGACGTGTCGCGGCTCACCTTCAACGTACTGAACCGCTTCGGCGAGCTCGGCCTCAAATGGCCTTTTTGACCTGGGGCTTGAGGCTCTCGAGCAGGCCGCGGCAGGCGACCTCGATCAGGCCGATGGCACGCTCGTAGTCCTCGCGCGGACCGCCATAGGGATCGGACACGTCGAGGATGCCGAGCGGCGGGCCGTAGCTCATCAGGAGCTTGGGCTTGTCGGCGAGATCGCGCGGCGCCAGCCAGCGCATCTCCACGAGATGGCCCCGCGTCATCGCCAGCACGAAGTCGAACCTGGTGATGTCGTCGCCGGTGATCTGGCGCGCACGGATCGCGCTGATGTCGTAACCGCGCGACGCCGCCACCTCGATGGCCGGCGGCGATGGCGGCTGGCCGACATGCGTGGCGCCGGTTCCCGCCGAATCGATCTCGAATTCCTGCGCCAGTCCCGCCTGCTCGGCCATCGTGCGGAAGACGCCCTCGGCGGTGGGCGATCGGCAGATGTTCGCGGTGCAGACGAAGAGAATGCTGGTAGCCATGGCCGCTCACCCTAGCACGGGGCTAAGTTAAGGGCATGCATCAGGATTTCCTGCCGCCCGGCATCGCCGTGCTGACCGGCGCCGGCGTCTCCAAGGAAAGCGGCATCGATACGTTCCGCGACGCGGGCGGGTTGTGGACGCGGGTGAACCTCGAGGAGGTCGCGACCATCGAGGCCTGGTACCGTGACAAGAAGAAGGTGCTCGACTTCTACAACGACACCCGCCGCATGTTCCGTGCCACCCATATCGCGCCCAACGCAGCGCACGCAGCACTGGCGCGCCTGGAGCAGGAGTACGACGGCGAGGTCACAATCATCACCCAGAACATCGACCTGCTGCACGAGCAGGCGGGTTCACGCCGGGTGATCCACATGCATGGTCGGGACGGCGAGGTCCGCTGCATGCACTGCCAGAAGGTCTTCGAGAGCGACGACGATCTCACGCCCGCCTCGGTCTGCCCGAACTGCATTTCCGTGGGCGAGCTCAGGCCCAACATCGTCTGGTTCGGCGAGATGCCCATGCATCTCGAGGAGATCTACCAGGTGCTGGAACGCTGCGGCCTCTTCCTGTCGATCGGCACCTCGGGCGAGGTCTATCCCGCCGCGGGCTTCGTGCTGCACGTGCGGCGGCACGCAGCCCGTGCGCGCACGGTCGAGCTCAACCTCGAAGCCACCGACAACAAGACGCTCTTTCATGAACACATCTACGGGCCCGCGACGGAGATCGTGCCGGCCTATGTCGCGCGCGTGCTGGCGCGCGGCTGGAGAGACTGAGGAGGATACGATGCCCGACATGCAACATGTGCCACACGGCGCGCACCACATTGCCAACGACGCGCACGGCCAGAACTTCTACGCCATCGACCGGCAGTTCCAGGACCTGATGCGGCTCTACATGGAGCCGGGCCTGCGCGCCGAGATGACGCCGCACTTCGACCGGCTGGGTGCGCTGGCCGGCGGCCGCCTCGACGAGCTCGCCATGGTGGCCGACAAGCACCCGCCGGTGCTGCAGGCGCGCGACCGGTTCGGCCGCGACGAGGACTGGATCGACTACCATCCCGCCTACCGCGAGATGGAGAAGATCGCCTTCGAGGAATTCGGCATGCACGCGATGAGCCATCGCGCCGGCGTGCTCGGGATGAAGACCGCGGCGCACCCGCTGGTGAAGTACGGCATCACCTATCTCTTCGTGCAGGGCGAGTTCGGCCTGATGTGCCCGGTCTCGGTGTCGGACACGTCGAACTTCATCATCAAGCGCTACGGCTCCGACGCGCTGAAGAAGCTGCTGCTCGACCGGCTGCTGAGCCAGGACCCGGCCACGATGCTGAAGGGCACGCAGTTCATGACCGAGAAGGCCGGCGGCTCCGACGTCGGCGCGATCGAGACCGAGGCCGAGCACATCGGTGTCGGTGCCGACGGCGTCGAGCGCTGGAAGCTCTACGGCCAGAAATGGTTCTGCAGCCACGCCGATGCCGATGTCGCGGTGATGCTGGC
>SCVT01000630.1 GCA_004296815.1 Reyranella sp.
AGGCGAACTCGCGCCAGCCGAGCTCGGCGAGGAACTTCTCGGTCGCCGCCGAGTGACCGCGAGCGGTCGCGGCGCGCCAGATCTGGCGTGGTCCGATCTCGCCGAAGGCGAGATGCGGCGACAGACGCGACGTGCCCTCGACCGCCGGCAGGTCGCGGTCCTGGCGATAGCGCTCTAGCGTGTCGTCGAGAAAGTCCGTGAGCCGGGCCAGCGCGCCGGCTTCGCCCGGAGTCCAGGTCGCGCGCAGTCCGCCAGCCCAGTCGGGTGAGGTCGGCAGCAGCCGCCAGGAAGCGAGGGTATCGCTCGACGGCCACGATTCCGGCGCCGGCAGGGCCTTGGGCGCGGGCAAGGGATGGCCGGGCGAGGGCAGGTTGCGGCAGGCCCGCCAGAACGGCGTGAAGACCTTGAACGGATCGCCGCTCAGCGTCTTCACTTCCCAGGGTTCGAACAGGAGGTTCGCCTTCAGGCTCTCGGCGCGAACGCCGCGCTCGCCGAGTGACGTCTTCAACCGGGCATCACGTTCGCGCGAGCCCTGGTCGTAGATGCGATTCCAGTAGACCACTTCAGCGCCGGTCTCTGCGGCGAGCCCGGCGATCGCCTGCTCGGCCGGCCCGCGTCGGAGGACGAGGCGGGAGCCGAGCGCCCGCAGCGAGGCGTCGAGCGACAGCAGGCTGTGGTGCAGCCACCAGCGCGAGGCAGCGCCGGGGGCGCGCACGCCATCGGCTTCCTCGTCGAGCACATAGACCGGCACGACGGCGCGGCCGGAGCCGAGGCCCGCGATCAGCGCGGGATTGTCGCCGAGGCGGAGGTCGTTGCGGAACCAGACGATCGAAACCGACATACTCCGCATACGCAGCGGGGCGCGGGACGGATGATCGGGTCAGGCCCTGGGGCAGTTGGGCGTAGGGCGCATTTCCAGCGACTGCAGGTCGGCGGTGACCGTGACCAGGCCGGTTTCCACCGTCAGGCGGTCCAGGACGCCGTTCTCGAAGACCTGCGCCGTAACGGAGAACAGTGGCCGCTGCGCCTGCTGGCGGCCTCGCGTGAACGTCATGAACACCGGCCACGACTTGCCCTTGGGCAGGGCGACCGGCTTGTCGGCCGGCCGTGCGCCGCGCAGGCGTCCGTCGTCGAGCTCCGTCACGTCGATCAGGAAGACGTCGTTGATGACTTCGCCGTCGAACATGAGCGCGGGAAAGGCGGCTGCCTTGGCGCGCAGCCGTTCGATCAGGTGATCGATGGCGGCGACGGGCATCAGGGTCGTGACGGGGATGGTGAATTGCGACGGCGGGCCCTCGGGATAGGCGACCTCCGCCCGCAATTCGTTGCCCGCCTTCTGGACACGGCCCTTGAACTCGCGCGTGGTGCCGTTCTGAACCTGCACGGTGCGATAGCGCAGAGCGTTGCCGCTGCGCGCCTCCTGCGCGTCGAACTTCGACGAAAGGCTCATCTTCCAAGCCGCGGTCAGCGCGATCTCGGTCGTGATGTCGCGCTTGAGATGCCAGCCGGCGCAATCCTGGGAGAGATCCTGCACGGCCGTGCCGATGCGCGGTGCGTTGGCGGCAGCACCGAGGCGAAGCGTGTATTCCGCACGATGCGGCTGCATCTGGCCGAAGGCCGGGGACGCGCCTGCCAGCAGTGCCAGCAGCAGAAGACACACAGGACGGAACATCGCGGCACCTTGCGCACCGGCCGGCATCGGGTCAATCGTGCGCGCCATGAATCTGCGGGCGATCGTGGCAGGAATCTGGCGGGGCTTTGGGCCGCCGGCCTTTGCGCCGACGCCCGCCGACGAGCAAGCCGACCTTGTCGAGATCTTCAAGCGCGAGCGACGCATGGAGCTGAAGCGCGGAGGCAGGCTGCTGAAGCAGTATCGCGTCGCCTTGGGCTTCGCGCCGGAGCGGCACAAGGAGCGTGAAGGCGACGGCCGCACGCCCGAAGGCGACTACACGATCGATGCGCGCAACCCGCGAAGCTCGTTCCATCTCTCGCTGCGCGTCTCCTACCCCGCCGCGAACGATCGCGCGCATGCCGAGCAGCTCGGTGTGTCGCCCGGCGGCGACATCTATGTCCACGGGCTGCCCAACGGTCTGCGCAAGTTCAGGACACCGCATCCGCGCCGGGACTGGACGACCGGCTGTATCGCGGTGACGGACGAGGAGATCCGCGAGGTCTGGTCGCTGGTGCCGACCGGGGTGCGTGTCGTGATCCATCCATGAAGGTGCTGGAGTTCACCTGCGCGGGCGAGCTTCTGGAAGCGTTGCCGATGGGCGCGTTGCACTGGCCGGCAGAGCGGCTGCTGGCCGTGGCCGACCTGCACCTGGAGAAGGGATCGTCCTACGCCATCAACGCCCGCAAGCTGCTGCCGCGCTACGACACGCGCCAGACCTTGGGCGGGCTCGCGGCGCTGATCGATGCGGTCAAGCCGACGACGGTCGTGTGCCTGGGCGATTCCTTTCACGACCGCGACGCCATTGCACGATTGCCCGATGAAGAGCGCACGGCGATCGAGAATCTGACGTCGCGCGTCCACTTCATCTGGATCGCCGGCAACCACGATCCTGCGCCGCCGCCCGCCGGATGGGGCGAGGTCGCGGAGGAGATCGGACGCGGCCCCCTGGTGTTCAGGCACGAGGCGCAGTTCGGTCCGGTGAAGGGCGAGGTGTCCGGCCATTATCATCCCGTCGCGGCGCTCACAGTGCGCGGCCGCGGCTTCCGTCGGCGCTGCTTCCTGACCGACGGCTATCGTCTGATCCTGCCGGCCTTCGGCGCCTATGCCGGTGGCCTCAACGCGCTCGATCCGGCGATCGCCCAGCTCTTTCCCGACGACTACGACGCGCTGGTCGTCGGGCGCGAGGCCGTGCGCCGCCTGTCGTGGCGCCAGCTTCGGCCCGATCCCAGCTTCGCCTGAGCCTTACTTCGGCAGCTTGTACCGGAGCGTCACTTCGCCCAGCCCCTCGATGCGGCCGGTGGCGGTGCTGCCTGGCGGCACGAACTGGCAGGCGACCATGCTGCCCGACGAGACGATCATGCCCTTCTTCAAGCGCTTGCCGTGGTCGTGGAGCTTGTTGGCAAGCCACGCCAGCGAGTTGTAGCAATGGCCCAGCACGTCGCCGGAATGGCCCTCACGCACCACCTTGCCGTCGAAGGAGATCGACCCGTTCAGGTTGCCGAGGTCGAGCTTGCGCCAATCCTTGTTCGGCTTGGCGAGCACCGAGCCGCCGTTCCAGCCGGCATCCATGATGAGCGGATTGACGGCGAGGCGGCTGTAGTCGGCGCCGCGATCCTCGATCAGCTCGAAGCCGGCGCGGGCCTCGCCGACGTAGTCGGCGATCGAGTCCTTGTCGTAGGGCTTGCCTTTCGGCGCCGGTACGTCGGCCTTCACGATCAGGACGATCTCGAGCTCGGCGCCGAGGCGCGTCCAGCGGTCAGCACGTACCGTGGCCTTGTGCTCGAACACACGCTTCTTGCGGATCGGGCCGTAGGCGGGCCCTTTGAGGCCGGTCTGCGCCAGGATCTGCGGCGAGGTCAGCGCGATCTTGTAGCCCACCAGCGGGCCCTGCTTGACGACCTGCTTCTTCAGGAAAGCGTCCTGGACCTTGTAGGCCAGCCGCTCGTCGTCGGTGGCGAACTGCTCGGGCCACCAGCCCACGACGGCCCGCGACTTGTCGACCTGGTGAAGCCACGTCGCGACCTTGGCGATGCTGAGCGCCATGAGTTCCTCCCCTTGCTTGATACGCTTCGGGCCGCATAGTGCCACCATGGCGGCGAAAGCGTTGAAGAAAATCGGACCGGTGCGCAGCGGTGCCCTGGTGGGCGTCGTCCTCGCGGGCGGCGAGGGCCGGCGCATGGGACCGGGACCGCTGAAGCCTCTGCGGCCATTGGGCGGCCGACCGATGGTGGCGCATGTCGTGGAGCGGCTGCGGCCGCAGGTCATGGACCTGGTCGTCGTGGCCAACGATCCGTCGCCGGCCTTCCGCGCCCTCAAGGTGCCGGTGATTGCCGATCCGCCGGACATCCAGCGGGCGGCCAGGCGCGAGGGTCGGCGGCTGGGGCCGCTGGCCGGCGTTCTGGCCGGCATGGAATGGGCCCTGAAGCATCACCCGCATGCCGGCTGGATCCTGACGGCGCCTGCCGACGTACCGTTCCTGCCGCTCGATCTCACGGTCAGGCTCTGCGGCCTGATGCATGTGCCCGAGCCCGATGTGCTGATGGTCCGCCACGGCAAGCGGCGCGAGCACACGCTCGCCGTCTGGTCGGTGAAGCTCGCGCGCGACCTCAGGCGCGCCATCCTCGAGGAGGGCGTGCGCCGGGTCGACGAGTTCGCGAAGCGCTATGTCTTCGAGGAGCTGCGCTGGCCGGGCGGTGCCGCGCCGTTCCTCAACGTCAACACGCCGGCCGAGCTCACTGTTGCTGCTGCTCGGCTTGCCCCAGGTCGACGGGGAGCAGCTCGACCACGTTCCCGTCGATGACGAGCTTGCCGGCGTTCTCGAAGTTCACGGTGATGCGATGGCCGATCATCGACTGGATCTGGCCGAGGCCCCAGTCCGGCCGACCGGGATGGCGGACGAAGTCGCCGGGGGCTAGCAGCGCGTTACCGGGCTTGTCGAACAAGTTTCCGTGACCCCTGGCTATGGATACGATAGCCGGCGTGTGACGTCCGGCGGCGCCACTCTGGCGTATAAGAAATGCACCGTCACTCCAAGGAGGACTGTATGAACACGACCCGCTTCGCCATCGCCTCGGCACTCGCCGCCGCGCTCGTGCTGCCGGCTACCGCACAGGCGCAGCCCAACATCGAGAAGTGCTACGGCGTCGCCAAGGCCGGCAAGAACGACTGCCAGACCGCCAAGTCCTCGTGCGCCGGTACGTCGAAGACCGACAACCAGGCGGACGCCTGGATCTCGGTGCCGAAGGGCACCTGCGACAAGATCGTCGGCGGCAAGCTGACGGCAAGCTGATCGAATGGATCCGGTCGCCGGCATCGGGCTGCGCTCGCCGCATCTGGCGGAGATCGCACGCGAAAAGCCGGCCACCGGGTTCCTCGAGATCCACGCCGAGAACTATCTTGCCGGATCGCCGGCGCGGCAGACGATCGAGCATCTGCGGCGCGACTACGAATTCTCCGTTCATGCCGTCGGCCTGTCGCTTGGCTCCGCCGAGGGGCTGGACGAGAAGCACCTCGACCGCGTCGCCGGGCTGATCGAACGGCTGGAGCCGCAGCTCGTCTCCGATCATCTCTCGTGGAGCGTGGCAGGCGGACGCTATTTCAACGACCTGCTGCCGTTGCCCTATACTGAAGAATCCCTGGCCGTGGTCGTGCGCAACGTGCAGCGCCTGCAGGAGCGGCTGGGCCGCCGGGTCTCGATCGAGAATCCCTCCTGTTACCTCGCCTTCGAGCACTCGATACTGTCGGAGCCGGAGTTCCTCGCCGAGGTCGCGCGGCGCAGCGGCTGCGGCTTGCTGCTCGACGCCAACAACATCTTCGTCACGGCGCACAATCTTCGGCTCGACCCGGCGGACTGGCTGGCGCCGCTGCCGGCCGATGCCATCACGGAGTATCACCTGGCCGGCCATGCGGTGAACTATGCCGATGGCGAGCGCGTGCTGATCGACGATCACGGCAGCCACGTAAGCGATGCAGTGCTCGACCTGTTCGGCGAGATCGTGCGCCGCTACGGCAAACGGCCGACGCTCGTCGAATGGGACACCGACATCCCGGCGCTCGATGTGCTGCTCGACGAGGCGCGGCGCGCCGAACGGGTGCTGATGGCAGGGAGGGCGGATGCTCGCGCTGCCTGACCTGCAGAAGGCCTTCGCCGGCTATCTCTCCGGCGGTGACGGCGTCGATCTGGCACGCATCGTCCGTGGCGATTCGATTTCCGCGGCGGCGCGCCTGCGCATCCACCGCCATCACGTGCAGCAAAGTCTGGCAACGGCGCTCGCGGCCACCTTCCCGACAGTGCACACTCTGGTCGGCGAGGCGTTCTTCGGCGCCATGGCGGGATCGTTTGTGGTCAAGGACCTGCCGACGCAGCCGGTGCTCGCCGAATACGGTGCGGCCTTCCCTGACTTCGTCGACGGCTACGCACCGGCGCGAGACCTGCCGTACCTCCCCGACATGGCGCGCCTCGACTGGGCCCTGAATGTCGCCTTCCACAGTCCCGACGGGCCGAGGCTCGCGGCCGCCGACCTCGACAGCATCGCGCCCGACCGGCTGCTGGGCCTCGCACTTGATCTGACGCCCGGCTCGGCACTGGTCCCGTCGGCTTTCCCGATCGATCGCATCTGGCAGGCCAGCCAGCCGGGCGCCAATGGATCGCAGGTGGACCTGGCCGCGGCCGGCGCCTCGCTTTTGGTCGGTCGCAGGAGCGACGACGCGGCGTTCGTGGCCCTCGATGCGGCCGAGGCGGCGTTCGTCACGGCGATCCTCGGCCGCGCCACGCTCGAGGCCGCCGCCCAGGCGGCGTTCGCCGTCGAGCCCGCCTTCGATTTATCCACGAGCTTCGGGCGCCTGCTTGCTTTGCAGGCATTTGCTGCATTGCGGTAATGGCTGGCGCGGTGAAGCGATAAGTTCCCGTATTTGCGACGTGCACGGCGGCCGCGATTATGTTGCGCCGCACGGCTGGAATCAGCAGCGGGCCCGAAACGTTCTTGCGACGCAAGGGCCCATCCCTATACTCCGCGCGCCTTTCAAGAGGGTCCGCCTCCCCCTAGGGCGGACATGCAGTCGCTGCGAGTGGAGTTGCCGACGATGTCGATTACGTTGCCGCAGAATTACCGGCCGACGGACCGCGAGCCTTTCATGAACCCGATGCAGCAGGAGTACTTCCGCCAGAAGCTGCTGAAGTGGAAGGGCGAGCTGATCGAGGAATCCAATCAGACGCTGCAGAACATGCAGGAAGAGAGCCTGGCGCAGCCCGATCTCGCCGATCGCGCCACCGCCGAGACCGACCGCTCTCTCGAACTGCGTACCCGCGATCGCTTCCGCAAGCTGATCTCCAAGATCGACCAGGCCATGAAGTCGATCGAGGAGGGCACCTACGGCTATTGCGAGGAGACCGGCGAGCCGATCTCGCTCAAGCGTCTCGAGGCCCGCCCGATCGCGACGCTGTCCGTCGAAGCCCAGGAGCGCCACGAGCGCATGGAGCGCACGCGGCGCGACGAGGGTGCCGACTAGGCCTTCGCTTCCTTCTGCATTTCCTGACGCAGCAGGGCGCGGCCGTTCCGGCCTGCGCCCTGTTTGCCGTCACGCCACACGATGGCGCCGTTGCAGAGCACCGTGTCGATGCCCTTGGCGGGCGCGATCGGCTTCTCGAAGGTCGCCGTATCGATGACGGTCGCCGGATCGAAGATGCAGAGGTCGGCATAGTAGCCGGCCTTCACCTCGCCGCGCTTGGTGAGGTGGAAGCGCTGCGCCGAGTAGGACGTCATGCGGCGCACCGCGTCCTCCAGCGGGAAGAGCTTGAGGTCGCGCGAGTAGTGGCCGAGCACCCGCGGGAAGGTGCCCCACAGGCGCGGATGAGGATGGGCATCGAACGGGATGCCGTCGGAGCCGATCATGGCGCCGGGATGCGACATGGCGGCCTGTACGTCCTTCTCGTCCATCATGAAGTAGATGGCGCCGGCCGGCTGGATTCGGTCGGCCGCCTCCTTCATCGAGCAGCCCATTTCGGCGGCGATGTCCTTGAGGTCGCGACCGGACATACCCGCGACCTTGTCTGACCAGGTGATCAGCACCTTGTCGGCGCGCTCGAGCATGTCGGAGCGCAGGATCGTCGAGCCCGCGACGTAGGGGTAGACGTCGAAGGCGATCTGCTGCTTCTTCATCGCCTCGGTGAACTTGGGCAGCGTCTCCGTCATGCGGCCGAAGTTGGAACGGCCCGAGCACTTATGGTGCGAGACGATGATCTCGGCGCCGACGCGGCGGCCGATCTCGAAGGTCTCGTCCATCGCCTTGATGATGTGGTCGCCCTCGTCGCGCATGTGGGCGGTGTAGACGCCGCCCCACTTGCCGAGCGGCTGGCCGACCTCGGCCACCTCGTCGGTCGGGGCGTGGCTCGAGACGGCATAGAAGAGGCCGCTCGACATGCCGATAGCGCCCTGCTCGAGGCTCTGGTCGAGCAGCCCGCGCATCTCCTTGATCTCCGACGCGGTCGCCGCACGATTGAGGTCGTCGCCCATGCTGTTGATGCGGAGCGTGCCGTGGCCGATCAGGAACGCGCCGT